>CAZLCF010000202.1:0-5806 GCA_964557905.1 uncultured Rikenellaceae bacterium
TATAACAAGCGAAGGTGGAACTCCTGTTTCAGCACGCGGCGTCTGCTGGAATACATCAGCCGGACCTACTGCAGCAAATAACAAAACCACAGACGGCACCGGATCCGGCAGCTTTACCAGCACTCTTACCGGATTGACAACCAATGCACTCTATTATGTAAGAGCTTATGCAACCAACAGCGGTGGTACATCTTACGGGAATGAACGAAGCTTCTATGCCACAGATGAGATCATGGTGACAGATGAGGATGGCAATACGTATTTTACTGTGGCTATAGGCTCCCAGGTGTGGATGAAGTCTAACCTGAAGACAACGAAGTACAACGACGCTACTTCTATTCCTGTTGTGACAGACAATACAGCATGGGCAGGTCGTACAACAGGCGCTTATTGCTGGTATAACAACAATGAGTCACTTTACAAGAACACTTACGGGGCGCTTTATAACTGGTACGCAGTTCATACAGAGAAATTATGTCCCACAGGCTGGCATGTGCCATCAGATCCGGAATGGACAGATCTGGAAAACTATCTTATTGCCAATGGTTATAATTATGATGGCACGACAACCGAAAACAAAATAGCAAAAGCTATGTGTGCCACTACCGGCTGGATTCTGACAGATTATACAGGTGCTGCAGGAAATACTGATTACCCTGCATACAGGAACAAAAGCGGTTTTACAGGTTATCCGGGAGGTATGCGTGATGGTGCTACAGGAGAATTTGATTTCCTGGGCTACGATGCCAACTGGTGGTCATCCACACCAAATGCACCTGAGGATTCATATAACAGAATAATTGATTACAATTATGAATACCTTCTAAGGTATACACATAATAAATCACATGGACAGTCAGTGCGGTGTGTGAAGGATTGATAAAATGATGCCTGCGGCATCAAAATCCAATATCCATGGTTACATCCATGGTAAAGGTGCTGTGGGCTCTTGCAACACCGGCGGTGTTGAAGAATTACTTTTATCTTTATACTTTTGTCTTTTATCTTGTTTATGATCTACCCCGACAATTTCGAATCCAAGATCGGCTTCGACCGGATCAGAACCCTCCTTAAGGAGAAATGCCTGAGCCCCATGGGTATCGGGAAGGTTGACAATATCCGGTTCAGTGCCGATTTCAGCATAATTAAAGAACAACTGGCGGCCACGGCCGAATTCCAGCAGCTTCTGAAATTCGAGGAGAATTTCCCGTCTGATAATTATTACAATTTTTCCGATTGTCTTAATAAAATCAGGATAGAAGGTACTTTTCCCGAAGTGAGAGAACTTTTCGACCTCAAGCGCTCCCTTGAAACAGTAAAGTCAATTCTGAACTTCTTCAGGAACAAGGAAGATGTAAGTTATCCTGTTCTCAGGAAAATGTGCAGTTCGGTGAAGACATATCCGTACGTCCTCGATTCAATTGACAGGATAATCGACAGGCATGGCGCAATTAAGGATAATGCATCTCCGAGGCTGAAAGAGATAAGATCGGAGATTGCTTCAAAGACAATGCAGGCGTCAAAACGTCTGAATGCAATCCTCAAGCAGGCACAGTCTGACGGGATAGTTGATGCGGATACTATAGTTTCAGTCAGGAACGGGAGAGGAGTGATACCGGTAAGCACTTATGATAAAAGAAGAATAAAGGGTTTGATCCATGACCAGTCGGCCAGCGGGAAAACTGTATTTATTGAACCTGAAGATATCGTAGAAATAAACAATGACATCGTTGAGCTTGAATATGAGGAAAAGAGGGAGATTGTTAAAATATTAACAGCATTCGCCGATAATATCAGGCCATATATTGATGATCTTCTTGCGTCGAACGATTTCCTGGGCGAAATGGATTTTCTCCGTGCAAAAGCATTGCTGGGGAACCATCATCATTCAATTGTACCTGTCATATCCGACATGCCTTTCATCCTCTGGAAAAAGGCAGTTCACCCTTTGCTGTCAATGACATTCGAAAAGCTTCCCGGAAGGAAGGTGGTCCCGCTTGATATACAGCTTGATGATAAAAACAGGATACTTGTTATCTCCGGACCCAACGCCGGAGGAAAATCGGTCTGCCTTAAAACGGTGGGGCTCCTTCAGTACATGTTACAGTGCGGACTTACAATCCCGATGGAGGAAGGTTCGGAAACAGGTATTTTCAAGGATATCCTCATTGACATTGGTGATGAGCAAAGTATTGAAAATGATTTAAGTACATACAGCTCTCACCTGATAAGCATGAAATATTTTCATAAGAACAGTTCTTACAGGAGCCTGATACTGATTGATGAATTCGGTACCGGAACCGAACCGATGCTAGGCGGCTCAATTGCTGAGGCAATCCTTGGCGAGCTAAACAGGAAGAACGTGTTCGGAGTCCTTACAACCCACTATACGAACCTGAAGCACTTTGCTTCACTGACGGATGGGATAATAAACGGGGCCATGGCCTTTGATAACCATCTCATGCAGCCGCTGTTTCAGCTCTATATAGGCAAACCCGGCAGTTCTTTCGCTTTTGAAATTGCCAGGAAGATCGGTTTACCCGAAGAGATACTTAATGAGGCTTCAGAAAAAGCTGGCACGAAGAATATCAAATATGACAGGCATCTGAAGGATATCGCCCGCGATAAGAGATACTGGGAAACAAAACGGCAGAACATAAGGCACCATGAAAAGAGGCTTGAGGAGCTTATTGAAGAATATGAGAAGGAGCTGTCAGGAGCTAAGTCGCTCAGGAAAGAGATCATTTCAAAAGCAAAGGACGAAGCCCAGGAATTGCTGAAGGAATCGAACCGTATCATTGAGAATACCATCCGCCAGATCAGGGAATCGCAGGCCGAAAAGGAAAAAACAAAGGATGTCCGTAAACAGCTTGAAGAATTCAGGGAGAATATTGTTGAGGAGGCCGGGCCACGTGAATCTGAGGCAGAAAAGAAAATCTCGGCCCTTGCTCAGAAGGCAAGAAAATTCAAGTCAAAAGAAAAAGCAGCGAATATCACAGAGCCTTCAAAACAGGAAAAACCGTTAAAGATTGGCGATGCCGTAAGGATGATCGAAACCATGGCAGCCGGAGAGATCATTGAGATAAAGGATAAAATGATACAGGTTGAGACCGGAAGCTTCAGGTTCTTTGTTTCTGCCGATAAAATTGAAAGGATAAGCAGGGCAGAGCTTAAGAAGAGCCTTAAATCAGGACAGGCATACAGCGGCGGGACTGATCCGGCCCTGTACCGGCGCAAGCTCAATTTCAAGCCTGAGATCGATATCAGGGGAGTCAGGGGAGAAGAGGCTTTAAACCGGGTCCGCGACCTGATAGACAATGCTCTGATGGTTCAGCACAGGAATCTGCGCATACTGCATGGCAAGGGGAATGGCATCCTGCGCCAGCTTGTCAGGGATTATCTCGCTACCGTCGACGTAGTGAAGACATTCCGCGATGAACACGTTGATATGGGGGGATCGGGAATTACCGTCGTAGAAATGGATTTTTAACCGTCAGCCGGTAGCCGGTAGCCGGTTAACCGAATTTATAATGTTTCCGGACAGCCTTATTTATTTTCCACCTGCATTTAAGCCCTTCCTTAAAAATAACCAGATCTCCTTTTCCGAATTTTACCGGACTTCCTTTGTCAGGAGTAACAACAACATCGCCTTCAAGGATATAGCAGGTTTCGGTATCATCATATTCCCAGGGGAATTCTGATACTTCCTTTTGCCATATTGGCCACGATGTGACATTAAGATCACGAAGCTTCTGTTCCGATGGTTTTTCAACATGAATCATTGTGATAAAGTTTTAATGCAAGTTAAATAAAAGGCACGGATCACAGATCCGCGCCAGCGAAATTGGTTTGCCGGTTGCCGGTCGCCTTGTCAGCCGAAGCCTTGGCGCAGGCTGGCCGGTGGCCGGTTGCCGCTAATAAAGTTTTACCGAGCCGTATGATGCTTCCACCTTAACTGTTGAGGTTGGCGATTCATCTTTTCCGATGATACCTGATACTTCGGTTGAGTTATTTTCTATAATACGTTTTTTATAATTGAAGTTTTCCTCATCGAATTTCAACCCGCCGTAGGAGACTTTCCCCTCCAGGTTATAGCTTGCTGATTCATCAATTCCAAGCCTTACGCCTGTATAGCGTGAGCTGATTTCAACCGATTCAAAACCTGCAGGTATCCTGTCTACATTTAAAGAACTGTAGCTCCCGTCAAACTTGAACTTCTTTGTCAGCGCTCCGATGGTGATATCTGCATATCCGGTATCGAGAATAAGATTATTTATATTTTCAATCCTGATATTGTCATATCTTGTTTCCGCGACAATTGAACTTATATTCCCGAAAACAAGCTTTGAATATTTGCTGTCGAGAAGGAGTGCCTGGCTTTTTGAAATGGCCAGGTTTCCGCAATACCTTATGACCAGATCCATCCATCCTGCCTCTTCGATAGTGCCCTTGCCGTATGCCAGGTTCAGGGAGCTTAAGGGTTTTTCATTTCCCCTTGTCAGCCTTGCAGCCGTCAGGTTACCATATTTAATGGTGAGATTTACCAGCCCGGTAAGATCATCCAGCTCGGTGTTGCCATATTTGTTTGCAAGTGTAAGATCCATCCATACAGGCATCTTTACGTTGTAATCGATGGTGAATTTTCTTGATTCTCCGCTCCATCCTGTGAAAGTGAATTTTTCATCGATAACAGTTTCAGCTGAAATTAAATCTGCGCTTTCTGCGAACTGGACATCGATATAGCTTAACAGCTTTTCAGCTCTCTCCCTGCTGGGATATCTGACAGTGACTTTTACATCAATTACGACCTGATCGCTTTCTGAAGTTTGTACGACAATATCGCCGTACTTGTTACTGAGATCAAGGGTAACACCCTTTTTAGCCGTGTACTCCTTGTGATACTCCTTTGAAACCTCTTCCTGTGCCGATAGTCCGGAATACAGGAGGAATAATCCGGCTAAGAGGAGTGTCCCTGGTTTATATACTGACTTTTTCATCTTCTGTGGTATTTTGATTTTCATTCCTTATGGCTTTCAACTGATTAACAATGAAGGTCATGATTTCCAGCTTTGTCTGGTAATGCTCGATCATTGCGTTAATTATTCTTTCATCATTGGGATTGGCTTTGAGCTCTTTCTGAAGCTGAACATATACAGAATCCATGTTTTTCATCTCTTCCCTGAGCATCTGTTTCTGTTCTGTATTGTTGACAAGATCAACTGTGCTGATTTCGCTCTCCATCAGATTTACCTGGTGGATATAATAGTTTTCAACTTCCCTGTACTCCGGGGAAACATCACCAAGCGCCATCCTGTTCCTGTCGGGCCTGATAAAATGATCCCATGTCCACAGAGAGGAGAGTGTGACCAGCAGTGTAACAACTGCAGCCTTAAGCAGATAAGGAACAATGCTCCGTTTAACGGTAGCTGTTCCGAACCTTATTCCGAGCTTCCTGTTGAACCGCTCAAAGTGACCTTCCGAAGGTTCCCCATCTTCAAATAAGTCCTTGTTGCTCCTGATTATTTCTTCTATAGTTTTCATTCCCTTAAATTTTCATTTCTTTCTTAATTCACTTATGAGCTTCTGTTTTGCCCTTGAAAGTTGTGACCGTGATGTGCTGCTCGATATTGATAGTATATCTGCAATTTCATCATGATCATAACCTTCAAGAAGATAGAGCGAAAGAATAACCCTGTAACCATCCGGAAGTCTTTCAATAGCTTCTTTTACTTCTTCTACTTTTACATCGACTTCTTCATAACGGACCTGATCTTCAGGGCTTTCATCCCTTATCCCGACATGTGAC
>CAZLCF010000203.1:0-5804 GCA_964557905.1 uncultured Rikenellaceae bacterium
TTTTATATCCCTCAATTTCAGGATTTAAATTTGTTTTAAGTGTAAATACATAATTTGTACGACTTAACCTTAAGCCAAGAGCACCACCCCATATTCCATCAATAACCGAATCACCAGGAAGAATTCTCCCTTTAAAAATAATTCCTGCATTTAAAGACGTTGCATCGATAAATATACTATCCTGAATAGTCCATACTTTATCCATGGGAATATCCTTTAATCCCTGGTCTGGACTATCAAGGAATCCTTTGATATTGTCTTTTGCTACTTCAAATCTTAATAGCGCACGCAATGAAAATTGGTCAGTTGAAACCTTACCCATCCATGAACCCTGCAGGATCTGTGTTTTATTGTTCTGACAATAAATTATAGAGGGTAAAAGAAAGAAAAGAGATAAAATAAATGTTTTCGTTTTCATGATCAAAAGTTTCATTTTAAACAACATGTTATTCTTAAACATAGACGAGCATCTTTATGAATCGTTGCGTCATATCTCTGAATAGTTTCATTTTCATAGATAATATTGTAGTTATTCGTTTGGGTTCAAAACTTTCCTAAAGCAGTTAGGTGACGCAGCTTTTTTAATGTCCTGATAAATGGGATAGAGCCAGGCTTCCGAGCATTGGGAGACTTACAGATGATGTTCAGTGGAAGAACCATTGGCCTTGACCACCTTTAGTCGAAATAAATTGACTATCCCCGGTGGCACCACAACCTTAAAATGCAAAACCCGCAAGATCAATGATCTGCGGGGTTTTGTATTTAAGAAGGTGATGAGATTGATGACGTATTTTGTAAAAATATAAAAATCAAAAAAAACCGACCTGGGAAAAGCAGAGTAATATATTGATATACTTTGGTTTCATAAAAATATCGGTCGTATATTTATAATAGTTCTTAAAATAATTTGTAGTTTTTCGGTATGTTCTTCAACTAATAAGTAAAAAGAATCTTAATGATAAGAGAAGACCTGGAAAAAGAGTTTATGGATCACATCATCCAAAATGACGATATGATTCATAAAATATGCAATATCTATTCATCCTCCTATGATGAAAGGCTGGATCTAAAACAGGAGATCATCTACCAGCTCTGGCGCTCTTTCCCTTCATTCCGGGGCAGATCGAAATTTCAGACCTGGATGTACAGAGTTGCCCTCAATACTGCTATCTATCTTCATGAAAATCCGTGAAATAAATAATTTCAGTAAAGATCTCCATGAACTGCTCGAATCCAAAATAAAATTCCTCCGCTTTCATTATGAGATATAGCTGATAATAACTGCATTTATTGTATGGATTCTATCCTTTGCCCTGAATACTCTGGTGGATAACCAGGATGGCTTTTACCGGATAAACAAAGTCGGTGTCTTTATAATTGTTTCCTTAGTCATGCTTGTCTTTATTTACGCAGTCCAGAAGCTGTCTGTTGAGATATCCCTCCGGAATCTGAAAGCTTTCCTGTCCGATCTTGAGTCAAGTTATCTGGCTCAAACGGAGATTATTGAACAAAAAAAGAAAAAGATGCGATAGATCTACCTGTCTGCTATAATCCTGTTGACAGCTCTGCTCATTCTTGGAGTGCTTAAAATGTTAAGCTTAATTTAACCTGTTAATAGACAAATTAATACCAACGACCAAATGCCAGAACGTTCAACCATTACCGGATTTTGTCATTATGTAAACTGATCTCTATTTTTTGTCTATCGATATATTAACAAATAAATGCTTTTCATAAATTGCATTTCATAAAAATTCGCGAGATTTTCACAAATAACCTTATTATGATTAAGAATTACTTTATTTCAGCTTACAGGAGCATTTTAAAGAATAAATTTTATTCTGCCCTGAATATTTTCGGCCCTGCAATTGGTATAACCTGTGCAATACTGATCCTGTTATATGTACAGGAAGAACTCACATTTGATAAGCATTACAAAAATTATGATCGCATCTACCGGCTGGAGAGTGATTTTAATATTTCCGGTAAAGCTACCCTGGCAGCTCTTACTCCAATACCGATGGCCCCAACCCTGAAAGATGAATATCCTGAAATCAAAGAGTTCGCCAGGTTTGCCGGTTTTGGTATTACGGATATACTTTTCCAGTATAAGGATCTCAAGTTCTTTGAAGATAAAATTTACTTTGCCGATTCAACTGTATTTAAGGTTTTTGACTATGAATTTATCCTGGGATCTCCGGATAATGCATTGAATGAACCCAATACAATTGTTATAACCGAAAGTTTCGCCTCCAGGTATTTTGGAAAGGAAAATCCAATGGGAGAAACATTGATAACAAGTAATTTCGGGAACTGTCGCGTTACAGGCGTTATTAAAGATATACCCGCAAACTCACACCTGCGCTTCGATTGTCTGCTTTCCATGGCAACAATTATTGAACTTGCTGGTGTCGACAACTTCAATTCCAGGAGTGCCCCGGCATACTGGAATATCTCTGCTTTTGAGTATATCCTTCTGGACAACAATGCAAGAATTGAAGATCTCCTTGCCAAGTTTCCCGGTTTTTATGATAAGTACATGAGCTCCCTGGGGAAGCAGATAAATGCTTCTTTCCAGCTCAGAGCGACCAGGATCGATAAGGTCCACTTCAGTTCCAAACTCGAATTTGACCTTCCGATTGGTAACTTCAGCTATATTATAATATTCTCGCTGGTCGGTGTCTTTATGCTTCTGATTGCCAGCCTTAATTACATGAATATGGCTACTGCCCGATCATTAAACCGTTCCAAGGAGGTTGGATTAAGGAAAGTGATAGGAGCAGGAAAAGGTACTCTGATAAGACAATTCATCAGCGAATCGATGGTTCTGGTAATCATAGCATTAATAATAGCTTTGATAGCTACTATATTCATTCTGCCTTCCTTTAATGTTTTGACCGACAAAGTATTAAAGATAGGGAACCTGTTTGAACCGATTACTTTTATATTAATAATATTGATCACCCTTGTTGTCGGACTCATTTCAGGCAGCTATCCTGCTTTTTATCTATCCTCTTTTTCGCCGGTCGATGTTCTTAAGAGTAATGTAAATCCCCGCCAGGGAAAAGGAATGCTGAGAAAAATACTGGTGATTTTCCAGTTTGCAATCTCAGGTACGTTAATAATCGGTACTATAATAGTTTCGGGACAGCAAAGATATATCAGGAATAAGGATCTTGGCCTGAACAAGAAAAATGTCATGATCATACCGATCAGGGATACAGTTTTTATTAACAGAAAGATGCAATCGTTTAAAGATGAGCTGTTAAAACTCACCGATGTTAAAGGGGTATCATCAGCAGTACTTGTCCCTCCGTTGATGGCCAGCAAAGTCGTATTCCTGATCGAAAAGGACAGCAGCATGGTGGAGCTGGCTACAAGCTTTTCCATTGTAGATCATGAATTTATTGATGTTATGCAGATGAAGATGCTTGAGGGCAGGAATTTCGACAGATCAATTACCTCTGATCTGACCAATGCTTTTATTGTTAATGAGGCAGCCGTTAAAGCATTCGGATGGGGTAATAATGCACTCGGGAAAAGGATCAAATTTGGATTTAATCCAGCTACAGGAGCCGCTCAGAGAGATGGAGTTGTTATAGGTGTAGTGAAGGACTTTCATTTCACTTCCATACATAATCCTATTGAACCCTTCATTTTTGTCGTGAGCAGGAATCCGAATATATATTTTTATGTGAGGATAAGCAGCAACAATATTCCTGCGACAATTGAAAGTGTGAAGAAAGTCCAGCAGGACCTGGGAAATACACTTCCATTCAACTATTTCTTTTTTGCAGATAAGCTGGATGAGATGTATACCGCTGAAAACAAGCTCAATGCGCTGTTTAATATCTTCTCTCTGATGACAATCTTTATTGCATGCCTGGGATTGCTTGGTCTTACATCGTATGTTACGGAACAGCGTTCAAAAGAGACCGGTCTCCGTAAGATCATGGGAGCACGTGTTGATCAGGTGGTCTGGTTACTCAATAAGGATTTCCTGATACTTGTCCTCATCTCCAATATGGTCTCATGGCCTGTAGCGTATTACCTGATGGATAAGTGGATCATGGGTTTTGCCTACCGGATGAATTTCGGATTATCTCCATTTGTTTGGGCTACTGTTGTTCCGTTTATCGTTTCATTATTAATAACCCTGGTAATTGCACTAATTACAATAAGTTCTGTTTCAATAAAAACAGCGAATTTAAATCCATTAACTACTATATCAAGGGAATAAACACGCCTTAAAAATATCACTGTTGGATCAGGAGTGCCAATGGCACCACATAAAACAGAGCGAGAGTGAGAGCGAGAGCGAGCACTCTCACACTGAAAATATATTAAAGTCCCGCAAGATCAATGATCTGCGGGATTCTTTATCTCAGAGGGTGATGGAATTGGTGACGGATTTTATAACGCATTCACTATCATATACATACAGACAGAAACCGGATATCTTGATGACATTTGGCCGGTTTGATTGAAATAAACATATATAAGTTAACCATAAGCACTTAATTCAGGTCAAAGATGATCAGTTTGCTCTAGCCAAAAGTGGTCAGACCACTGGTTTTTCCCTATTGCTAATATAACAAACGAAATAAATGATAAGCAGCAATTGACGAACATATCCGTCTTTAAAACAATGGCTACACACTGAAGGAATGTAACCCGTACTGGTTTTCTTAGTATTAATTTTTGATTGAAAAATATAAAAACCCTGATTACCATGATAAAAAATTACTTTCTTACAGCATTCAGGAACATATTGAAACACAGGAACTTTTCTATAATCAATATTTTCGGACTATCAATAAGTTTGGCCGTATGCATGCTTATTATTTTAGTAGTCCAGGATCAACTTTCTTATGATAACTTCCATAAGAACCGCGACCGAATTTTCAGAATTCAATCGAAAGATAATCTAAGTAAGATAGCGATAAGTAAATATGCATCTACAACCTGGCCACTGGCAAAGGAGTTGAAAGATAATTATCCTTTTGTTGAAGATGTTGTTGCTCTGAATAATTTTAATGGTGAAGGTATCTGCGATGAAAAAAGATTTCAGGTTTCAGGTTTTTTTGCAACTCCTTCATTTTTCAATCTTTTTGATTTCAAACTAAAGAACAACTTAGCATCAAAACCTCTTGACGAGCCATATTCAATAGTTTTAACAGAGGAGGTAGCTGACAAATTTTTTGGTGATTATGACCCCATTGGAAAAACAATAATTTTCGAGAGATACGGTAATTTAAAAGTAACCGGTGTCATTCCAAAAATGGAACAAAAATCTCATATTCAGTTTGAAGCATTGATATCAGCTGCAACGCTTCTGGCTTTGGAAAAAGAAAATAAGATAGGGAATATTACTGATAACTGGGAAGAATTTGGTTCAAGCTTTGTCTATATATTGCTTAATGCCAATGCCAGACAAAGTGATCTTGACACAGCCCTGGTAAAAACAGGTAAACTAAAATATCATGAAAATGGAAAGGTAAATATCTCATTTTACAGTACTCCTATTTCCAGGATCGTTCCAGGGCCATTGCTTGCAAATGAAGTCGGTATGTTCCTGCCGAAGGAATTTGTAATCTTCTTTGCAGGACTAGCTATTATAATTATGCTTTCGGCAGCATTCAATTATACAAGCCTTTCAATTGCACGATCTCTCATGCGGGCAAAAGAATATGGAATACGAAAATCCTTTGGAGCATCAAGAGGTCAGCTTGTCTCACAGATTCTGACAGAAGCAGTTATCCTTGCATTGATCTCGCTTTTCTTTGCATTTATAATTCTTCAAT
>CAZLCF010000204.1:0-5800 GCA_964557905.1 uncultured Rikenellaceae bacterium
ATTGCTGTCATTCCTGAAACGATCACCAGGACTGTTTATATCAAGGAGTGCAGTACTCATCTTGAGATCACGGAGGCAGTACTTTACCATGAGGTCAATAAACTGCGTCAGGCAAGGTCATTCCAGGACAGGAACAAATACCCCGGTCCTGAGGATCTTCCTGTTCCTCCCCCGGTGATTCAAAAACAAATAAAACTTGAGGCTACAACATACATCTCCGAAATAGAGATAATAAGATTGCTGCTTAAATTCGGAAGCACTGAATTTGAAAGAAAGCTGCGCAGTGAGGACGGGCAGGAAGAGGTGACTACAGTATCTGATTATATTGTCAAAGAGATTATCTCTGATGATCTTCTTTTTGATGACGATACCTGTGCAAAGATATTTGAGGAATTCAGGTTCTTCACTCAGCAGGGTATCTTCCCTGGTGACAAGCAATTCGTGAAACATGAGGATCCGGCAATCTCAAGATTGTCTGCCGACCTTTTGTCTGATCCTCATGAACTCAGCAGGATCTGGAGAGACAAGCAAACATTTGTTGAGACAGAAGATATGAAACTAAGAGATATCGTTCCTGATGGTGTTTTATTCTTTAAAGGAAGAAAGATAAAGAGTCGTATCGATGAGATAACAAATCAAATGAGAGAGGCCCAGCAAGCCGGTGATAATGAAAAAATTTTGTCCCTTATGAGAAAAGATCAGAACCTTAAAACAGCATTAAGAATTATATCGGAGAAGCTGGGGAACAGGATAGTATTATAGTCTTAACGTGGAGTTTACCCCGCAAAGCGGGGCTGTCTTGGGGTCTGTTATACTTTCTTTTCATGTACTCACCCCCCACTCCCTCTCTGCTGAAGCAAAGAGGGGGAGATCATGAGCGTAGCGAAGGAAGGGGGTGAGTACGTGTGATTTAGGATGAGGCTGATATTTCAATATTATTTCTAATTTTGAATAATAAAATGTTTATGATGAAAAACCTTCTACCTTTCCTTTTTATATCTATTTTGCTGATTACCGTTTCCTGTAAGCCAAAGGCCCCTGAGAAAGATACGTTTACGCCAAGTTTTTCGACTTATAAAACCGATTCAACAGGAACGGTTGAACCGGCTGCAAAAAATGAGACCTATTATGGTCTTCTTACCCCGATGGAGATATGTGTTATTTTCAACAGGCTTGCCGTACCATACAATAATGCTACCCTGAACCCGGTATCAAACAGGGATCTATACCTCAGCAATTCAAAGGCGGCAATCAACACAGGGATCTATGGAGTCGATTTCGGCTATCTGAAGATGTTTGGTTTCGGCCAGGAGGTCATTGACTATATGGTAACGATCAGGGAAATGAGCAACAAGCTTGGTATTCCAGATAATATGCTTACGGAACCGATCAGAAGAGTGCAGAACGACATGGCTGACCCTGATACTATCACAAGCCTGATGAAAAATGCCTATACTGATATTGAAAACCATCTCAGGCAGAGCGGCAGGGAGAGTACGGCGGGGTTAATGGTAATGGGAGGATGGGTTGAAGCCATGTTCATCGCCACACAGCTTGTTTATAATCCTGTCAATCCCGATGCTGAGGTGGTCCAGAAGATAGCAGAACAAAAATACACCCTTACTTCCCTTCTGAGCTTCATGAAAAATTATTATGATGATCCGGTCGTGGTTTATTATACCAAAAAACTGAAATTCCTTAAAAATTATTTCGATACTTTCGAGATCTATTTTGAAAAGGGTGATCTTGAAATAGACACCACCAGACAGGTTCTGCGCTCCTCGGGAGCAAAAATGACGGTCACAGTTGAAACACTCAACAAGATCAGAGACTATGTTGCTAAACTGAGGGCAGAGATGGTGACGCCGTAGGAAAGGTGCAAAGGCTCAACGGCGTAAAGGTACAACGGCAAAACCGAATTTTTTTTCGTAATTTAGACTTGCCAACTTAACCTGTTTTCCCATGAAAGCCTTAAAACCGTTCCTTCTGTTTCTTGCCATTCTTCTAATAATCTCCTGCAGACCAAAGGATAAACCTCCGCTAAGACAGCTTCCCGGTAAAGCCCCGGAAGTATCTGAAATCATCCTTTCATTGGATAAGGGCTTCAGTGAGTATATCACCGGATATACATCAGGGATAGTTCCGGCAAATTCCGTGATAGAAATCCGTTTTACTCCGGAGTTTGCAGAAAAGGCCGGCAAACAGACACCAGTCGGATTATTCGTTTTTGAACCGTTAATAAAGGGCAAAACCGAATGGACCGACGAAACTACACTTGTATTTAGCCCTTCGAAACTGCTGGATCCCGGGAAAACCTATTCAGGAGAACTGAACCTTTTCAAACTAGGCGAAGTTAATGAGCGATTGAAGGTTTTTCCTATAAGAATACAAACACTTAAGAAAGATTTTAGCATTACTACCGGCTTCCTTGAATGCCCTTCTGCTGAAGAGAAAACATACATTCTTAATGGAGAGTTAGTTGCATCCGATTTCATTGAAGAGGCAGAAGTGGAATCATATGTTGAGGCAAAACTCGAAAAAAGGAAAATGGGGATCACCTGGGATCATTCCGGCAGCCTAACACATAAATTCAATGTGACAGATATTCCCCGAACTGACAAAACACAGGAACTTGTCCTTAGCTGGGACGGAACGGCCTCGGGAGTGAAGCAAAAAGGTTCTTCAGTTATCAGTATTCCATCTTCGGGGGAATTCAGCGTAATAGATGTAAAATCGTACGGTGGAGAAAACCCTAGGATTGATATAATATTTTCAGACCCTGTTGATGCATCGCAGGAACTGGATGGCCTTATTTATGTTGAATCTTCACCTGTTACCTCCATCAATGTCAACTCCAATATTGTCAGCCTTCTTCCTTCAAATGTTTCAGGGCGGGAAGTTGCTCTTAATGTTGAATCTTCGGTAAAAAATAACCGGGGAGCCGGACTTTTATCTGCTTTTTCCATAAAAATTGATTTTACGGCTGTTAATCCGGGTATCATGTTTACCGGTGATGGTGTAATACTTCCTTCATCGCAGAACCTTATTTTCCCGTTCAAAGCAGCTAACCTGAAGGCTGTTGATCTTAAGATCATCAAGATATTTGAAAATAATCTTCCTTATTTCCTGCAGGAGAGTGATTTAAATACCGGCTATTACATAAAGCGGTTCGGACGTCCGGTTTATTCAGGAAGGGTTGACCTGATCTCCGGAACGGGAACAGGCAGCGGTACTTGGAATCTTCATACAATTGATCTTGCCGACTATATTGATGTTGAACCCGGTATCCTCTACAAGGTACAGCTATCCATGAAAAGGTCGTATTCACTATATCCATGTGCTTCGCAGGAGATTGACACCAGGTATGAGGAACTCCTTCAGCAGTCACAGGACATAAGCCGGGATTTATGGGACAAAAGCGACGATTATTATGAAGACAGCGAGAACTACCTTTACTACTCATACGGTTTTCTCTGGGAGGATCGCGATGATCCGTGCAAAGATGCATTTTATAGTCCCGATAAAAATATTTCGCGCAATATTCTTGCTTCAAATCTCGGGCTTATTGCAAAAAGAGGAGAGGATAATGTTCTGCATATAATGGTAAATGATCTCCTGACTGCCCTGCCTGTAAGCGAGGCTGCAATTGAGGTTTATGATTACCAGATGCAGATGATAGCATCAGGAAACTCCAATCAGGATGGTTCTGCTTCGCTCTACTGCGGAAGAAAGCCTTTCCTGGTGATTGTTAAAAAAGATAAGGATCGTAATTATCTTAAGGTAAATGATGGTTCTTCATTATCACTCAGTTCATTTGATGTTTCCGGAACAAAACCCGAGAATGGGATAAAAGCTTTCATCTATGGAGAACGAGATGTATGGCGGCCGGGAGATTCAATTTTCCTTTCTGTCTTCATTAAGGATATGAAAAATGATCTACCTCCTGATCATCCCATACAATTCGAACTTATCAATCCTCTGGAACAAAGAGTTGATAACCAGATCCATAAGCAGGAAGGTAAAAATCTGCTGGTTTTCGCTACAAAAACATCGCCTGATGCTGTCACAGGGAACTATAGCGCTCATTTTAATATAGGCGGAGCTTCATTTACCAAACGGATCAGGATTGAGACAATCAAGCCAAACAGGCTTAAACTGGATTTGAAATTCCCAAATGATATCCTTGGCGGTTCTGTAAGCGGAGCAACAGGAACCCTGAATGTTAAATGGCTTAACGGGTCCGTTGCCAGGAATCTCACGACATCAGTTGATTATATCCTGAAACATACAAAAACAGAATTTGAAAAATACAGCCAGTATGTTTTTGATGATCCGGTAAGCGAATTCTGGTCCGAATCAGTGAATATTTTTGATAATACTATTGACGAGAACGGAAATGCAGCAATAAGGTTTGATCCGGGCTATGATTTGAATGCCCCGGGAATGCTGAAGGTGGTCTTCACTGTTAAAGTGCAGGAACAGGGCGGTGATGAAAGCATTACACAGGCAACTTATAAATATGCTCCATATCCCGTTTTTGCGGGAATCAATCTGCCCGGGCTCAAGGGGAAAAGCAGGATGCTGTTTACGGATGAGGATATTGATGTAAAAGTGGTTACGGTGGATGAAAAGGGCAAACCTGTGAGATCGGAAGTCGAGATGACCGTTTACAAACTGTCATACAGATGGTGGTGGGAGTCGGATGAAGAGAACCTTGCCTATTATATCTCAAACCAGATTTACAAGCCTGTCATCAGTAAAACCATCATAACTTCCGGCGGAGAAGGCAGCTTCATTTTTAACATAAATAAAAATGACTGGGGTCGTTACCTTGTACGTGCCACTACTCCCGAAGGTCATTCCACAGGGAAAATGTTGCTTATTGACTGGCCGTGGGAATATGGCATGAAAGGCAATGCTGAAGGGGCTACTCTTCTTGCAGTCAGCACCGATAAGGAAAAATATAATCCTGGGGATGAAATCAAACTATCGTTCCCGACTCCTGAAAATGCAAGAGCGATCATTACTCTTGAAAATGCTACCGGGATTATTGATGAGATGCGGGTTCCTACATTAAAAGCAAACACCGAGGTGAAGTTTAAAGCTACCTCTGAAATGGCACCTAATGTTTATGCTTATGTGTCGGTAATACAGCCTCACAACCAAACAATTAATGATATGCCCGTCAGGCTTTACGGGATTGTTCCCGTAATGGTTGAGGATCCCGGAACAAGACTTTCTCCCCAGATCAGCATGGCTGATGAGATCAGGTCTCAGAAACCTTTTGAAATCAAGGTCTCGGAAGCAAACCGTAATCCTATGACCTATACGGTTGCAGTAGTTGATGAAGGATTGCTCGATATCACCGGTTTCAAAACACCTGATCCATGGAACTATTTTTATGCTCGCGAAGCGCTTGGAGTGCAAACATGGGATATTTATGATTATGTCCTTGGTGCTTTTGGTGGAACGATTGAAAGGATCTTTGCAATAGGAGGAGATGAAGCAGCTGTTGACAAGACTGCAAATAAAGCACAGAGATTTGTACCTGTAGTAAAATTTCTTGGCCCTTACAGTCTGGGCGCAGGAAAAACAAACTCCCATACAATTACCCTGGCTCAGTATACAGGATCTGTGAGAACAATGGTGATAGCAGGCAGCAACAGGGCGTTCGGTGCATCTGAAAAGTCAGTGCTTGTCAAAGATCCGCTGATGGTCCTTGTCACTGCACCAAGAGTTATAAGTCCTGGTGAGGAAGCAGCGCTGCCGGTAACATTGTTCATCCAGAAAGATAATATAC
>CAZLCF010000205.1:0-5794 GCA_964557905.1 uncultured Rikenellaceae bacterium
ATATTAATATTCCGATCTTTTTCATGACTGTCCTTATAAATGTTTCTGATGCTGGGACGTAAAGCATGTTTAAAAAGTTACAATACAGCATTGGATTTCTTAATGGGAGCGTTGAATTTCAATACCCTTGAGCTGAAATAAAATGATTTTGGTTCTCCCTCTTCATCAATGGTTTTTACCAGTGCCATTTCCCATCCAAGGAGTTTGTTTAAACCATCAATGCCGGCTTCGGCAATTTCATATGGTTTAAGCGGAGCATCATTGAATTTTTCATCTTTAAGGATCTTTTCCCGGAAAGCGCTGGCGATAAACCTTCTTAACCTGCTTCTCTCACTGTCATTGTATAAAGGTTCTTTAATGACAATGTTTGAAGCAATTAAAGAAGTATTATTTAGTTTCTTATTGATTTCAACATTCGCAAAAACAGGAACCATTGATATGAGAAATTCAGGACTTCGCCCTGTGAATGCTGAAGAATCAACAGGCATTAAAGCTACCAGCTGATTTGTAACTTCCAAAGGGTCCGAAAAGGAAATTCTGGTACTGGCGCTCTCATCTGATGCTTCTGACTGGTACGGTTTTTCGTAAGCAAGATCTTCTTCATAGGTTATAACTGCACCCGGGCGAAGGAAAATTGTATCGTTAAATGAATTTGCGGCAATACCCTCATTGTTCGTTGAAAGGATACGTGGCATGGCAATAAAACTTATTACTATAACTGCAACCGTTGCTGCTGCGCTTAATCCTATTACCGATAGGCGCAATATTCTCTCTGTACGGGTTTTCTTTCTTAACCGGCTTTTATTTTTATAACGGAAATCAAGAGGGATCAGCTTTGTTCTCTGAATGGTTTCAAATAACTTCCTGTTCTCCTGATTTACTGAAATATTCTCTTTCAAGTCTTTGATCTGCTCATCGGAAAGGTCATTTTCAAGATATGCAACTGAAAGGTATTCAATCTGATAGTGTTCCAGCTCTGAAGGAGTTCTTTTCAGAGGTTCTTTTGCCAGGGATCCTTTGTTTTCTGGAACGAGGCGGGTTAATAATAATGAATCTGCCTCCTCCCTGAGATCAGGATTTTCTTCAAGAAAAGCCATAAGCTGTTCAGTGCGGATTTCATCAAGATTCCCGTCGAGCCAGTCAATGAGCCATATTTCATAATTTGATCTGTCAGGTTTCATGGCTACAGAACAGTTTCAATTTTACCTATATAATTCCTCAGGGCAATCCTGCCTCTGTATATTGATATTTTTACCTGGGCTTCGGTCATACTGGTTATCTCTCCTATTTCCCTATAGCTATATCCCTCATAATCACGCAGAAGCAAAGATGTTCTCTGTTGTTCCGGTAGCCGTTCAAGAGCTGAATGCAGGATCTCATTCAGATCCGAATACTGAGATTCAAATAACAGGTCAGATTCCTCTGATTCTTCAAGAAATGTCATTCTCTTTTCTTTCCGGATAATGTCAATCATAGTATGATAGGCTGTTGAAAACAGCCACGATTTAGCAACCACAAATTCTATCTCAGCCACATGTCTCCAAAGCTTCTCATAGCTGTCCTGTACGATATCATTTGCCCGGTCTTCATCTTTAAGGTCTGCACGGATGAAGCGGTAAACAGGATCAGCGTATTCCTCAACAGATCTGTTATATTCTTCTACTGTCATAAACCGGTATACGGAATAAAGACGGATTTTCCCCTGTAAATGTTACAAATTTTTTAAAAAAACAGCAGAGCCGTTATATACAACGGCTCTGCGATTATATAAATCGGTGATTATTTATTATTTCTTCGGCTGATATACCCTCACCCAGTCGATTTCCATTGCCGTCATGCTGCTGATCGGCTTATCAAGACCTCCGGAAAACAGGATATACATCGGATCCTGCGGAACATTTGATGTCTGGGTAAATGATTCTGTATCATTTATTTTCCAGACGAGCTTGTCAGGAGTCCATTCGAGAGTAAAAATAAAGAAATCGCTGGCATATTTTGATCCGACCGAACCCCTTGCCTTTTTTTCCACAGATGCAAAGTAATCAAACTGCACCTTGCCGTTTGACGTGCGGCAAACATTAATATGAGGTGTTATTTTATCGGCAAGCATCCAGAAAGCGCTTTTAGCAGCTGGATTTCCGAGTTTGATCTTCGCTGAGAAAGTACCATATTTTTGCCTGAAACTATTCCCGGTATTTATAATTCCGGAAGTAAAGGCAAATTCCTTTGTTTTAAAACCATCAGTACTCCAAACCTTGCCCTCTTTCTTTTGTGGCTTGGTTATGATCTTAAGCACGCTGTTTCGGATTTCGAAATTATCTTTTTCACTGTATGCCTGGAGATCGTTTCCCACCGTGTAATTATCCTTAAGAAGCTTATCACCCCAGTAATAATTTGTTAGCCATTTTTTGGTATCCAGCTTGTCACCTTCAAATTCATCGCTGAAAATGAGCTCCCTGTTTTTAAGGATATCAAATTTAGTTGAATCCTTTACCTTAAAATACCACAGGATGTCCTCGTTCTTTTTGAGCTTGTCATACTCCTGCAGCTCCTTGAACATTT
Organism: uncultured Rikenellaceae bacterium; assembly: GCA_964557905.1. Classification (GTDB taxonomy): domain Bacteria; phylum Bacteroidota; class Bacteroidia; order Bacteroidales; family VadinHA17; genus LD21. Next base: position 2,563 of record CAZLCF010000205.1, read on the forward strand.
CAGATTTTTCGAATCTTTTCTTATCGAGAAGATAGTTTTTCCTTTCCTTGAAATCATTGGAAGCAACATATTCCTTTAGTTCATTGTACCGGGCAAGCCGTGTTGAACCGTCAGTATTCAGGAAATTGGCTAACTCTTTTGATTTTTTAAATGTGTAGTAATCCTTAATCTCAGAGCTTGATTTCAGACGGTTGAATTCCAGGAGCTTCTTGTCATCGTCAGTTCCCCTGAATTCCTTGGTCTTCATCTTTTCCCTGAATTCCACAGACTGAACAAGCTTCTCAAGAGATTCATATCCCGTAATTTTGTCAGAACCATCAAGCTCCTTGAATTTCTTAAGAGCCGATCCGGCTATGGTCCTGAAATAGAGTACAATATCTTTTGCTTTTTGCAGGGAGAGAAACTCTTTCTCTTTTGCATATTCCTCGGAATTCTTAAAGCTGAGCGACTCTATCTCTTTCTTTTTCTGAAGAAAATCTGATGAGGTGACCAATTCTTTCAGCTCATTATATTTTTTCAAGGTATCTGACTCTGCAAACGCATTAAGCTTGTCAAATTCAGCTATCAGTGCCTTTTCAGCCTGTTCAATTTTAGCGGTTGACGGGATCAACCCAAAAAGAAACTTGAGACTTGCCATCGTAAATTTATTTTAGGTACAACTGATAAAGATAGAAAATCTTTTCTGAATAATTAAAACAGGGATTTCAAATATTAGGTTTCAGGGATAACGAAATGATGAATTGAATGTTGTAAGTTGTGTATAAAAACCTGCATTCTCTAAATCAGGAGTAAGATTTTGTAAAGTCACAGGATAAAACAGTAAAAAAAATTTGGAAGTAATTATAATTATGTTTTATCTTTGACTAACCGTTCAATCAAAGTATGTCACCACGTACGCCACAACAGTTTAAAGAGATGAGGGAAGAGAAAATGACCCTCATAATGGACGTTGCGCTTGAGCATTTTGCCAACGAAGGCTATTTCAGAACAACCATAAGTCATATTGCCAGGCATGCCGGAATATCAAAAGGCCTGATGTACAATTATTTTGAAAGCAAAGAAGCTCTGCTGAAGGCTATTATTCATAAATCAGTTAATGAAATATATAAATATTTGGACATTGACAGGGACGGATACCTTTCTGAGGAGGAATTTGAATTTTTTATCAGGAAGATAAATGTGTTGCTAAAGGAAAAACGCTATTTCTGGAGGTTATTGATGCAGCTTTTAATGCAAAATGATGTGAGGGCACAGTTTCTGAAAGCATTCCCGGAATCTGATTCACTGATACACCCCGGCCATGAACCCGGAGATAACTATTACCCCTTACAGATGATAAAAATGATCACGGATTATTTTTTAAGGAAAAAGGGAAAAACAGGAAAACAATATGATCCCGGCAGTGAGATCAATATGTTTTATTTTACCCTGATAGGTTTTGCCCTAAAAAATATTTATTCAGACAAAGATGAAGATGAAAATAATGAAAAGGCGATAAACAGGCTAATTGAATTATATAAATAGACTTTTATGAAAAACAGATTAATAATCATAGTTTTTTTTCTTATCTCAAGTTGCTGTATCAATCAGCTTTTTGCACAGGAGTTAAGTGCTACAGAAATCATAAAAAAAACAGATGAAAAGTTCAAAGGAGAACAGACTGGTTATAGCGTTATGACAATGACAATAGTAAGACCCACATGGCAAAGGACTGTCGAATTCAAATCATGGGCAAAGGAGAATGACTATGCACTGACACTTATTACTGCTCCGGCCCGGGAAAAAGGACAAACATTCCTGAAGCGTAAAAATGAAATGTGGAGCTGGAATCCTTCAATCAACAGATTGATCAAGCTGCCTCCTTCAATGATGTCGCAGGGATGGATGGGCTCTGACTATACAAATGATGATATTCTAAGCGAGTCATCTGTTGTGAATGATTACACACATACCCTTGAGGGAGAAGAGACAATTGATGGTAACCTCTGTTATAAAATTAAGCTGACAGCTAAGGAAGATGCTGACATCCTCTGGGGCTCCCAGACATGGTGGGTCATTAAAAAAGATTTTATAGCAATTAAGGCTGAGCTTTACGATGAAGACGGATATCTTGTTAGATCGGAAACTGCTTCTGATCTTAAGATCATGGACGGCAGGCTACTGCCTGCTTATCTTGAGATTGTTCCTGCAGATGCAGAGGGACAGAAAACAATCGTCAGGATTGTTGAAATGAAGTTCAATATTAAACTGGAAGAGAGCTTTTTCTCACAGCAGAATATGAAAACTATCAGATGAAAAAAAAGTTACTGGTTGCTGGTTGCTGGTTGAACAAGCAACAAGCAACCAGCAACAATTACTAATTAATTGATAACGAGATAATGAAAGACTATCAGCTGGCATGGAAAAATCTCTGGCGCAACAAGAGAAGGACATTGATCACTGCGGCTTCAGTGTTTTTTGCAGTCTTCTTTGCACTTGTCATGCGTTCATTCCAGCTCGGGGCCTATGACCGGCTTTTCAAGAACGTCATCGAATCATACAGCGGGTATCTGCAGTTGCAGCATGTAGATTATTTCGATGATCCGAACCTTGATAACAGCTTTGAAATTGATCAGGCCTTGATTGATCAGATGAAGAAAGATCCAAATGTAACTGATGTTGTACCAAGACTTGAATCCTTTGCGCTAGCAGCAGCCGGCAGTCATACTCAGGGTGTTATTGTCCTTGGAATTGATCCCAATAGTGAAGATAAGATAATGAAAATCAGCAATAAACTGGTTAAATACAAACTTACTTCCGAAACCATTGAAAAACTGAAAAATGCTTCAATACCTGACCATACAAAGAAACTTCTTGATGTTTTCAGCAATGAAGCCTATTCCAGTGAAGCAAGCCTGATGATTGATCTGGGTATCAGCGATGAAGATAGTGCGACTATACTTCCGGTCATCAGGAAGCACGCCTCTTCAAGCAACGCATTTCTGACGGAAAGCGGTACAGGTGACATAGTAATTGGCGATGGACTCTCTGAATATCTCAAAGCCGGAGTCGGTGATACAATTGTTTTAATGGGCCAGGGTTATCATGGAACAACGGCAGCAGGCAAATATGTGGTTAAAGGAATTATCAAGCTGCCTGCACCGGATATAGATAATGTAATTGTTTATATTCCAATTGAAACTGCCAGGGAACTTTATGCGGCTCCCGGTATGGCAACTTCGGCAGTAATAAG
>CAZLCF010000206.1:0-5792 GCA_964557905.1 uncultured Rikenellaceae bacterium
TGCCTGAAAGATGCGGCAGGATCTTTTGCATGAACAGGTTTGAAGGATTGAAATACGCAGATATTGCCGAGATATTGTCTGTCTCAATTAAAACAGTAGAGGCAAACATGGGAAAGGCACTGAAAGAATTCAGAAGAGCATTAACAGAATAATGAAAGAGAAAATGAATATAGAGAAGTTTACCGACAGAGATTGGGAAGAGCTTGCTTCAGCTTTGTCAGGAGAAAAGGGCGGTCAGTCAGAGTTACTTAAAAGGTTTCTGTCTGAAGACGGGCATAATACAGGAGAATTATGGAAAAAGTTGAGAGATATGAATGATGACAGGGAAATAAATGTTGATGAAGCTTGGGATAAAGTCTATGCCAGGTTCAGTGAATCCGGGGAAATGATAAAGAAAGCTCCTTCCGGGTTTGTATTCATGAGAAGCCGCTTTATGAAAATTGCAGCAGCAGCTCTTATTCTCCTGAGCCTCGGTATTGTTTCCGTTTATGTTGGCTCCCGGAATAAAAAGATCATTATTGCTACAACTGATGATCAGAAAAACCTTGAGGTGACCCTTCCGGATGGAAGCAACGTTTTCCTGAACCGGAATACAGAATTAAGTTACCGGGCAAACCTTGGAAAATCACAGAGGAACGTTTCTCTCTCAGGTGAAGCATTTTTTGAAATCACCTCCAATGCTGAAAAACCTTTTAAAGTTGATGCGGGAAAAGCCAGAATAAAGGTTGTCGGAACATCCTTCAATATCATTACAAATAATCCCGATTCCGCTGTTGAGGTTTATGTTGAAACCGGGAAAGTAATCCTCTCCGATATTAATGGAACCAGAAATATTATGCTCGATCCCGGTTATGTCGGGACCATGGACACAGAACTCTCGGGAAAGACACTGAACGACAATCCTAATTATATGTCGTGGAAAACCGGTGTGCTTGTCTATAACGGACAAAAACTTGATGTCGTTTTCATGGATCTTAAGCGGATCTATAATATGGATATAGTTGCTGACGATCCTGAAATTCTCAGTTTACCGTGGGTTTCACCACCCATTGATAACCAGTCACAGGAAACAATTATTCGCTTAATTTGTGCTAGCTTTACATTGAGTTATTCAAAAGATGGGAATGTTTACCATCTTTCTAAAAAATGACTCACAGATTGAAAGATGTTGTTCTTCAATGGCTTACGATGCACAAGGATTCCGGCCATCGTTTTGCTTTTCCTGTTGATCCAATGGCAGGCAGCGAAGTGCCAGACAGGCATTCTTGATTCTGTATTTACTTTCAGGGCAGGTTTGGTGAAAACCGGCAATGCCTTGAATCTTATTACCCGCCAGACAGGTTATTATTTCACTTACGACAGCAGGCTTATAGATCCCGAAATAAAAACCAATATGACATTCAGCGATATTAAGCTGAATATCATACTGGACAGCATGCTTCAGAATGACTCGCTTGAATTCTCGGTAATCGATAAGTATATCATAATCTCAAAAACCAGCCCCCCTCCTGTATCACTAACCGATTCACTGCCGGCTGTTGAACCCAGTTATGCGTCAGGTGTCATTGTGGATGAAGAAACCGGTGAACCTTTGCCCTTTGCCACTATCGGATTAAAAAACAAAGGGAGAGGAACTGTGACAAACAATAATGGAGAATTCGGACTGAAAATAACACCTGATTGTCTTAATGACACACTGTCCCTGTCATATCTTGGATTTATAGGCAGGGAAATCCCGGTCAAACAATCCCTTGGCAATAATTTCAGGATAACAATGACAAGGGAGTTCATACCAATTCCTGAAATAATTATCAGAACGCAGATCCCGCAGGAAATAATTTACAAAACCATTGCAGCGATACCGCGCAATTATGGCACCTCTCCGGCAATGCTAACAGGTTTTTACAGGGAAGGTGTCATGAAAAAAGATGAGCTTCAGGTCTATTCCGAAGCGGTTCTGCAGATCTATAAAAGTGCTTATTCCAGTTCACTTCTGGGAGACCAGATAAAAATTTATAAAAGCAGAAAAATAGAAAACAGAGACCTTGATGACACTCTCGCAGTGAGGCTCAAGGCAGGATTAAACACATGTCTTGAACTTGACGGGGTAAAACATATTTTTGATTTCATCGAGAGAGGAAGCATGGCTGAATATAGTTACAGGATCACTGATATTGTCACATATGATGATGATGCAGCATGGGTAATCGATTTTGAGCAGAGGGAAGATGTCGAAACACCATTGTTCCGGGGAAGCATATATATTAATACGGATGATTTTGCTATATTAAATGCAGATTTCGAGCTGCATCCGAAATATATCCAGAAATTAAAAGATTCATTCATATTAAGTACAGCACGCAAATATATTACCTGGCCGGCTTCAGTAAAATACAAGGTCAGCTACCGCAAGATCAACAACAGGTATTTCCTCAACCATGTCAGGGGTGATCTTGTATTTTTATCAAGACAGAAAAAAAAGCTTTTCAACAGCCAGTTCAATGTTTTCTTTGAACTTGCCATCACGGGTGTGAATCTTGAGAATGTAGCCAGATTTGAAAGGGAAGAGCTTGCTCCCATTCATTCGGTGTTTTCTAAAACTATTGAAAATTATGATCGTAGCTTCTGGCAAAACCAGGATTTCCTGAAGCCTGAGGATAATCTCCTCCAGTCACTGAAGAATATGAATGTCCGATTGCTGGAATTCTCGGAAAATCAGGAATAATGCCTGAAAAGTCCTTTAATACTTGTCTATAAGCTCATATAATTCAGTAAGATCAGGCGTAAGCACGATTTCTGTTCTCCTGTTCTTCTGACGGGCTTCTGATGTGTTGGCAGGATCGACAGGCAAATATTCGCTCCGTCCTGAGGCAGTTAAGCGTTTCGGATCAATTTTTGATCCCTCCAGCAGAGTCCTGACAACCGTAGTAGCTCTTTTAACGCTAAGATCCCAGTTATCCCTGAGCTGACCGGTACCCGGATTATAAGGAACATTATCAGTATGTCCTTCTATAGTGATCTGAATGTCGGGATTTTTTTCAAGTACTCCTGATAACTTCTTCAGAGCATTTCTGCCATTTGCGTCAATCTCCCAGCTGGCAGATTTGAAAAGCAGCTTTTCATCAAGAGATACATATACTTTCCCGTTTTTCATGGTAACCGTCAGTCCATTATTTTCAAATCCGAGAAGCGCTTCGGAGACTTTGTTTTTAAGATCCTGAACAATTTTCTTCTGTGTATCAAGGACTTTCTCAAGCTCCAGCATCCTTGCATTTCTCTTTTCAAGTTCAAAGGTAAGTTCATCAAGTGAAGCTTTTTTTGTATCGAGGGTTTCTTCAAGCTGCCGTAAAAGATCCTCTTTTGCCTGAAGGTTCGTCTGGGCAGCCTGTAATTCCGCAAGGAGTTTCTGTGTTTCTTTGACATTACCGCGGATCAGCTCCTCCTGCGCATTTTGCAGATCGTTATATTTAGTGGAAATATTATTGAATTCCTCAAGTGCTTTATCCCGTTCAACTTTCATATTGGATATTTCTTCCTGGACGCCGGTCATATCTTTTTCAAGGAGGGCAATTTTTGTCTCCAGTTCCCGGTTTGACATTTCAAGACCAATATTATCTGTCTTGAAAGCGTCTCTTTCATTCATGTATTGTTTGCTGGTATCCTGCAGACTTTTGAATTTTTTGCCTGACACGCACGACACTGCTGATATAACTAATAATAGCATCACAGAAATACAGAATAATGTTCTTTTCATCGTCATGAATTATTTCTTATTAAACAACCTTATCCATTAATTATTGTTTTCTGAACTTATCAAGATGGGGCAAAATTAAGAAATCCCGGCAATGCTTCAGCAAACACCCGGGAATAATAATTGTTATATTTGCAGGTTATTTTTCATTCAAATGAATACGGAGGAGAGCTTACTGTCTAAAATATCATCGCCTGAGGATCTCAGGAAGCTCGACCCTTCCGATCTGGTAAAGGTCAGTGCAGAGCTGCGTCAGTTTATTATAGATGCTGTCAGCACAAATCCGGGTCATTTTGGCGCCAGTCTTGGAGTCGTCGAACTGACCGTTGCCCTTCATTATGTTTTCAATACACCGTATGATAAGATTATCTGGGATGTTGGACATCAGGCATACGGACATAAGATCCTTACAGGCAGACGCGAGAAATTCATGACCAACAGGAAATACAAGGGGATCAGCGGTTTCCCGAAAATGTCTGAAAGTGAGTATGATGCCTTTGGCACAGGACACTCATCAACTTCAATATCAGCAGCCCTGGGGATGGCTGTCGCTTCAAAGAGTAAAGGAGAGAAAAGGCATATTGTTGCTGTTATCGGCGATGGTGCAATGACGGCAGGCGAGGCGTTTGAAGGTCTCAATAATGCAGGCATAGCTAAATCGGATCTTCTTGTTATTCTAAACGACAATAATATTGCCATTGATCCTAATGTCGGGGCCCTTAAGGAATACCTGCTTGACATCACGACCAGTAAGACATACAACAAGTTCAAGGATAAGGTCTGGAAGATGCTGGGCATTTTCGGCAAATACGGTCCGAAAACACGTACCCTGGCTGCGCAAATTGAAGCCGGTTTCAAAAGCACAATTCTCGACAGGAGCAATCTTTTTGAAGGTATGAATTTCAGGTATTTTGGCCCTATCGACGGGCATGATGTACTTCACCTTACTAAGGTCCTTGAAGATATGAAGAGAATTCCGGGACCAAAACTGCTTCATTGCCTCACAGTGAAAGGCAAAGGATTCAAACAAGCCGAAGAACACCAGACGACCTTTCATGCCCCGGGCAAATTTGATAAGGAGACAGGAGAGATCATCGATTTTACGAAAGGAGATATTCTGCCTGCTTACCATGAGATTTTCGGGAAAACACTCCTTGAGCTTGCACGCATGAACAAAAAAATTGTTGGTATTACTCCTGCAATGCCTACCGGTTGCTCCTTATGCATAATGATGAAGGAGATGCCTGAAAGAACATTCGACGTGGGGATCGCTGAACAGCATGCGGTAACATTTTCTGCAGGTATGGCGACCCAGGGTATGATCCCCTTCTGCAATATTTATTCATCGTTCATTCAGAGGGCATACGACCAGGTAATCCATGATGTTGCCCTTCAGAATCTTCACGTGGTATTCTGTCTTGACCGTGGAGGACTCGTCGGTGCAGATGGCGCTACCCACCATGGATTTTTTGACATTGCTTTTATGCGTACAATTCCAAATATGATCGTCAGCGCTCCTATGGATGCCGTTAATCTGCGGAATATAATGTACACAGCTCAGCTTGAAAAAAATAAAATGCCATTTTCGATACGGTATCCAAGAGGACGAAGCCTGATTTCAGACTGGGAAAGGCCTTTTGAAGAAATTGAGATCGGGAAGGGACGCCTGTTAAGTGAAGGAAAAGATATTGCAGTTTTAAGCATCGGGCATCCGGGAATAGATGTTATGTCGGTAGTAAAAAAACTTGCCAAGGAATCTATTACGATAACTCACTGGGATATGAGGTTTGCTGCCCCTCTTGATAATGAAGCACTTCATTCCGTTTTCAAAAAATTCAGTAAGATCCTCACTGTTGAAGATGGCGTACTTAAGGGAGGATTTGGAAGTGCAGTGATTGAATTCATGTGCGATAATTCATACAATGCTGAAATTAAGCGTCTTGGCATTCCTGATTATTTTGTGGAACAGGGAAGCCAGGAAGAACTTTACCATGAGTGCGGGTATGATCAGGAAGGGATTGAAAAAAGTATAAAAGAAATG
>CAZLCF010000207.1:0-5750 GCA_964557905.1 uncultured Rikenellaceae bacterium
CCATAAGCGGTTGTGATTTCAAAGCCCAGTCCAAATTTATTTCGGTTCCGGTTCATCGAGCAGGAATTTCCCTTCTTCAAAGAGCATCATCGCCCCTATGCTTACAATAGCTTTTGTCTGGGAAGCGATGCGAAAGATATTATCTGTCTGCATCGGAGTCTTCGTTTCAAGATCGCTCACTCCGAATGCTTTGTTATAGATTATCTTGCCGTCACGTGCTATAAAGCCTACAGCTCCGGCTGTCCAGCCGCTGTCGATGCTCTGCTGAAGCATGTTGTCAATTCTGGCAAGTCGTTCCTCTGATACCTTTACCGATGCAGGAGAACCTTCTTTTAACACGGTACTGTCAGAACAGGAAAAAGTTACTGTTATGAACAGTACAGCAAACATGAAATGGATTAGTCTTTTCATAAATAACAGTTTTTATTTTTTCACTTTGTTAAATCTATCCGGTAAATAGAAACCCAGGTGCGGGGGTTGATTATAAACCACATTCTGCCATGCGACACCCAGCCTGTAAACCGGATCGTACATTAGTGTTGGCATCCTGTAACTTGTCGGTATTGTGGTTGTAAACAGAAGCAGCGAAGCATTATCCTTTCCCCTGAAGATTACTTCTTCTCTCCAGTCTCCCATGATATCGGCGCTGATAACGGGTGTTGCCTTGGTTCCGTTAATTGACAATCCTCCGTATTCTGAAGCATCCAATAGTCTTACAGGTTTGTGATTGATATAATCCCAGTCATCAATGAATGACCTGTCAAGAAGTTCATCCTGGAGATCGCCGTCCCAATATATCCTGAAGTTTATCGATGGAACTGAATTTGTTATTTTCTGCCCTTTTACGTCAAAAATTCCGTTAGTTGTAATTGACCAGAGTTCAAAGCCGCGGTGATCAGGATAAATATCTGCTGCATTCCCGCGCCCGACATCAAGAGTATCAGGATCACGGAACAGTATCTTACCATCTTTTGCACTGTGCAGAACAGAACCCCAGCCACCTGTCTCCTTCACACCCCATACTTCCAGACCGGGAATATCCGGGTCAAGATCGGAAAAGTGCATAGCATCGCCATGCCCCATTCCGGTAGTATAGAGAGGCTCTCCGTTATCATCATAAGCGCTTGATCCGTAGATTATTTCATCTTTACCATCCCCGTCAACATCACCAACACTCAGGTTATGGTTGCCCTGACCCATGTATTCCTGATGTCCGTTGCCGGAATCAAAGAACCATCTCTGTTTCAGCTCGCCATTACGAAAATCCCATGCCGCAATGGTCAGTCTGCCATAATAGCCACGTCCCATTACCAGGCTTGGATGGACTCCGTCAAGATAGGCGATACATGCGAGGAAGCGGTCAACGCGGTTGCCCTTGCATTCATTGGCACCCCAGGCACAGATGTTTCCTCGACCCGGGATGTAATCAACTGTTTTCAGAGCCTCACCGGTCATCCCGCTGAAAACAGTCAGGAATTCAGGCCCGGTAAGTATTCTTCCTCTTTCATTTACATAATCTTTGGATGGATCACCTGTTGCCTTTCCTTTTCCGTCAATTGTTCCGTCAGCCGTTTTACAAGCCACTTCAGCCTTGCTGTCACTGTCCAGGTCATATACCATAATCTGAGTATAATGAGCTCCGGCCCTGATGTTTTTTCCAAGGTCTATCCGCCATAACTGTTTGCCATCCAGCTCATAAGCATCAATAATAACATTCCCGGTAAAGCCGTCATGTGCGTTATCTCGTGCATTTGAAGGATCCCATTTAAGAACTATTTCGTACTGCCCGTCACCGTCAAGATCGGCAACGCTTCCATCACCTGGTGAATAGATATATTCCCGTGGATTTGCAGGGCGTTCTTCCTTTATAAAACCAGGTGGCGGAACGAATGGCCGGTTATCAGGATTAAGAGTATCACGGGAGCGGGCTCCGGGAAACCTGGCAGGTAACGGAACATCGCCTTTCACAGTTCCTCCCGGAGGTCTGTTGAGAGGTATCCTTAGATAATTCTGTGCCCATACTTTGCATGATGTACCATCTTTCAGTTCTTTCCCCTTAATAACTGCTCTGACGGTATATCCTTCATCAACCGATGCTTTATCGACATAAGTGGTTGAAATTGTGATTGGTTTTTTATTGAGTTTCCGGTTGCCCCTGTAAAGGTTGAAAGCTGTTCCCGGTGGATCAGCTCCCAGGAGCCTCCAGCTTATGAAAACTTCTTCCGGGCTTGTTCTCACTGCAACAATACCTCTGTCGAGCTTCTCCATGATCCGTCCTGTCCCTTGTTGTGAATTTAAGGAACTGAATAAAAAACAAAACAGGCTAAGAATCATCAGGGATCTTTTCATCTTAATTCAATTTATATACTTCGGAACCGGCGAGGAGGAAGCATCCAAGTCCGAAATCCTCGAAATCCGGAACATGATCATATCCAACCGGCTGACTGTCTGACGGTTGCTTGCCAGTTCCCTGTACATATCCTAAAAACCCGTTCGGATGAATACAATCTGTAACAAGACCTTTCCATGCCTTCTGAACTACCGGAATATACTTCTCACCAAGTATTCCATTATTTATCCCCCATGCTATTCCATATACAAACATCGATGTCCCGGTAAGTTCTTTCCCACCAAAGTTTGAAGGATCAAGCAGGCTCACATTCCAGAAGCCATCATCCCTCTGGCAGGAAACGAGTGCATCAACCATTTCTTTATACGTATTCAATAATTCATTTTTATATGTACTGTTTTCAGGTAAGTAATCTATCGTACGTGCAAGTGCCGCGAGAACCCAGCCGTTTCCGCGCGACCAGTAACAATTTTCTCCGTTTGGCTCTTTATATGGTGGAACAAAATCCTTATCGCGATACCACAGATGATCGATTGTACTATAGAGCCCGTTAGTTCCATGTTTGGTTTTGGTGAACATATACATTTCGTACAACCTGTCGAAATACCTGTTATCCTTATAGATATAACCAAGACGGGCAACGACCGGCATCGACATGTGTATGGCATCAATCCAGCTCCAGTCATCAACCTTATCTGTTGCAAGCATGTTATCAATGCAGGCTTTAATATCCCTGACCCTTTCTTCCTTTGATGGATCCATCAGATACAGGTCGATATATGTCTGACCGCAGCACTGATCATTGCCGTCACGGGTTGTGATGCCATTGCGTAATCCCCATTTATGAAACTCACCCCAGTTTACGGCATAATTAAGATACGCCGGATCAGGATTAAGCTTATAGAGCGCCATCAGGCCCTCATAATAGGTTCCGCGGGTCCATATATTGCTGGGACGTTCACGTTCGGTGATAATGGCTTTTCCGACATCGGGCCATTTTTCCATGAAGTATTTATTGGCAAGCACCATTGCTTCCATGGTTTTTCCTTTGGATATTGTCTGGACAGTATAGGGCTTCCCTGAGTAGCCAAGCAGCATATCTGCCAGGTTTTCAGCAGCTTTCCGGTTTTCAAAGCTCACCGGGAGGCGGTCATGGTCGATATACTCATTATAGATCCATGGATCACCGATAGCAAAAACATAGCCTTTGCCATAATTTGTTTCGGCAATAAGCACTTTCCCATTTTCAACAAGAACCGCTTTTGCATTCTTTGAAAGGTTCATATCCGAAACTTCCTTGATATATATCTTTGAGACACCTTTGAAAAGAGGATGAGCAGGCAGGTTTGTGCAAGCGCCCATCTCCCAGTTGTTCCCGGTAACCGGATGTAATGTTACATGATTAAAGGTGATCCCGAATTGTGACATCAGCTTATTCAGGTGGGTGAATTCGCAGTTTGGCGCATCATTTGCAAGGATTGCCAGGACACCTCCCTTCTTCACCCACTTTTTTATAGCCTTTACATCCTCAGCAAGGATATAATTAGGTGATTTTGACTCGGTTGTAGTGTCCGGATCAACAATTATGTAAACATCTGTTTTACTTAGTGCAGAAGCCAGAGGTTTTTCAACAATAGTGATCTGTGCTCCCCTCATTTTAAATATATCTCCAAACCTTGAATACCCGCTCCATTCTGTATCGGTCCAGAGGTAATGGAAAGGTTTGCCTGTTTTTGCATTAGTTTCCCGGTTAAACCAGTTATCAAGCCCTACAACAGGCTGGGCAGATGAATTCAGGTTAGCAATGCAGGATATCAGTATTATCATCATTACAATACTTTTTCTCAAAGCTTTTTGATCTTTCATGATAGTAAGGTTTATTCTTCCAAAAATAGGAAACATAATTGACGAATTCAACTCAATAAAGTTTCATATCTTTGATATTGCTCAGATCATCTGAACTGATCTGACATGAGATTGTTATTAACAGGGTAAATAATCAATAATTCTTACTATCATGAGAAACGTTGTATTATTATTGATAATTTCCGGAATCTTTGCTGCATATTCCTGCAACAAGGATGACAGATCGGAAAGATTTAAATTCCTGACTTCTCCGGTATGGGACTCCGACTCTTTTCTTGTTAATGGTGTTAATGCTTCAGATGCCGGCGGGATTCTTCCTGCAATCGGAAGATTCCAGGGAGATGCAAAATTCTATGAGGATGGCACCGGATATTTTGGCGATTACACTGGACAATGGTGGTTCAATTTGGAAGAAACACTGATCACTTTAAAAACTGATTCTCTCCCTATGGCGATTACCGCTAATATTAAAGAATTAACAAATATCTCATTAAAGATTACTACCATTGTTCCTAATCCTCTTGATCAATTAAATCCTTTTAATATCCGTATGACTTTTAAAGCCAAGTGATGCGTTATCTCCTGACTGCTGCACTGCTTATTTACGGCTTAATCTCAAATGCAGCTGACATTAATGGAATTGTCAGGGGAAAAGTCTATGATAAAAATACAAATGAACCTCTTGCAGGCGTTTATGTCATCTATGGTAAAAACCTCGGTACGACAACCGACCAGGCAGGTCTGTTCATGATAAAAGCCTCAACGGGCAAATTGAATATTTCATTTCAGCTCGTCGGCTATAGCTCTGTTAATGAGGAAGTTATTGTCGCAGATAATGATACTGTTGAGCTGAATGTAGGACTTGAAATGAAGGTCCGGGAAATTGATCAGATAGTTATAAGCGCTAATAAAAACGAACAGAAAATTGCTGAGCTGACAGTATCAATGGATATAATCAGAACAGCATTTATTGAAGACAACCACATTACAGATGCACAAGAGCTTATAAACAAAACGCCAGGAATTGAGGTGATGGACGGCCAGGCATCAGTGAGGGGAGGAAGCGGATTCAGCTACGGCGCCGGAAGCAGGGTGCTTGCCCTGATTGACGGACTGCCGATGGTCTCAGCCGATGCAGGAAATATCAAATGGCAGTTCCTGCCCCTGGAAAACCTGTCACAGGTTGAAATCATCAAGGGGGCATCTTCAGTTCTCTACGGCTCATCGGCCCTCAACGGGATAATTAATTTCCGTACTGCCGATGCCACAAATATCCCTGTCACCCAATTTTTTGCAGAAACGGGCATTTTTGGGAAGCCGAGGAACAGAAACTGGGTATGGTGGGATACACCGAGGATTTTTTCGAATATTTCATTTTCCCACTTGCAGAAATTCGGGAAAACTGATCTCGGGCTAAGCGCAAATATCCTGATTGATGAAGGATACAGAAGGCTGAATGGAGAAAAGCTTGGACGACTCAGCTTAAAAGCTAAGCACTTCAACGGAAAGATCGAAGGGCTCTCCTATGGACTTA
>CAZLCF010000208.1:0-5746 GCA_964557905.1 uncultured Rikenellaceae bacterium
GCACTGTTCAGGCACGGATATGCTGACATTATCCAGTGCTTTGAAACTGCCGAACTGTTTGGTAATGTTCTTTGCTTCAAATAGAGACATAAAATAATAAGTTAGTTATTGAAATGAGAGGTAAATATATAAAATATGCTATTCAAAATACCCCCTCATCCTTTCGAAAAAACCTTTATCGTTCTTATCGGGTTTAGGGGTGAAATTACCTGATTCTTTAAATCTTTCAATGATTTTAGCTTCTTCCCTGGTCAGGTTTTTTGGGATCCATACATTTACATTGACCAGGAGATCACCTCTTCCGTACCCGTTGACTTCAGGAAGACCTTTTCCTCTTAAACGCAGGATCTTCCCAGGCTGGGTTCCAGGCTCGATTTTTATTTTGACATTATTATCTATTGTAGGCACTTCAACATGAGCACCGAGGACAGCATCAGGGATACTAATGAATAAATTGTAGATCAGGTCGTTACCTTCCCGAATCAGATCAGGATGGCTTTCCTCGTCAATTACTACCAGCAGGTCTCCATGAACGCCTCCTCTTCTTGGTGCATTACCCTTCCCTGTCACTGTCATCTGCATCCCCTTACCAACTCCTGCAGGTATATTGATTTTAATTATATCTTCCTTCTGTACTATTCCTTCTCCATAACATGCAGAACATTTTTTGGTAATTGTCTTACCCTCTCCTCCGCATGAAGGGCAAACCGAGGTTGTCTGCATCTGACCCAGCATGGTATTTGTAAGCCGGGTTACGTGTCCCGAACCACGGCATGTTGAACAGGTTGACAGGCTGTTCGAGTCGGCAGCTCCTGTTCCCCCGCAGGCGGCACAGGTATCATACCTTGAAACCTTAATCTTTTTCTCAGCGCCATTAGCTATTTCGTGAAGTGAAAGTTTAACCTTCACCCTGAGGTTAGATCCTTTATTGACTCTCCTTCCCCGTCTGCCACCGCCAAATGTTCCGAATCCACCGAAGGCATCACCGAAAATATCCCCAAAGGATGAGAAGATATCTTCCATGGTCATGCCGCCGCCGAATCCGTTTCCGGCACCGCTCATACCCGCATGACCAAACCGGTCGTACCTGGCTTTTTTCTCGTTGTTGCTTAAAACCTCGTATGCTTCGGCAGCCTCTTTAAAACGTTCCTCGGATTTTTTATCACCTGGATTTTTATCGGGATGGTACTTCAAAGCCTGCTTCCTGTAAGCCTTCTTTATATCTTCCTTTGTAGCATTTTTTGATACCCCGAGTACTTCGTAATAATCTCTTTTTTCCATCAGCTAAAATTGTTTAACACCGGAAGCTGTACCAGGACCGGTATTTATTCTCCGACAACTACCTTTGCATGTCTTATAACCTTATCCTGCAGGTAGTATCCTTTTTGCACCACCTCCACTATTTTCCCTTTTTTATCCTCTTCCTGAACCTGCACTTTAGCTACAGCATGATGGAGGTCGACATTAAATTCACAATTCAGGGATTCAATTTCCCTGGTCCCGTTTTGTTTAAGGAATTCATTGAGCTTCAGGTAAATAAGATCAATCCCGTCTTTCATTGCAGCACAATCGGTCGTTGTATCAAGATGTGAGAGAGCTCTTTCAAAATCATCCATGAAAGGCAGTATATTAAGAAGTATATTCTCACTGGCATACTTTGATAACTCCATTTTCTCACGCAGGGTCCTTCTCCTGTAATTATCAAATTCAGCCGATAAACGCAGATATTTATCCTGCATTTCTGCCAGTTTTTCCTCAAAAGATTTTTCTTCAGGAACAGCTTTGTCAGTAGCAGGCTGTTCTGCGGCCGTGGTTTCTTTCCCCTGGTCCTCTGCCCCGGTCACAGGAGGAACAGCTTCCTGTGAGAGGCTATTCTCTTTGTTTTCAGCTGTTTCGCTTTGATCTTTTTGTTTGGTTTCGTGCTGATCAGGTGTTTTCTTCTTTACCATCACATGTTTAATTTCGGTTTAATATATCTTGATCAAGCAAATTGCTTGCCATGAGGCAATAATTGACATTTTGACAGAACGGTACAAAGGCACAATGGCCCAACGGCCCAATGGTAAGAATACTAAAATCTGGTTTCCCTTTGCTCCCTTGCGCCGCTGAGCCTCTGCGCCATTTAATTTACAGCCGGATCATAATCTTTTAATATCTGCCCCAAGTGCGTTAAGCCTTGTATCTATATCCTGGTAGCCCCGATCGATTTGTTCAATATTATGAATAACGCTTTTACCTTCAGCTGAAAGGGCAGCTATGAGAAGAGCAACGCCGGCCCTGATATCAGGGGACGACATAACAGTGCCGCGAAGCTTCATTTTCCTGTCGTGGCCTATTACTGTGGCTCTGTGAGGGTCGCAGAGAATTATCTGTGCACCCATATCTATAAGCTTGTCAACAAAAAAGAGACGGCTTTCAAACATTTTCTGATGGATCAGGACTGCTCCCTTAGCCTGAGTTGCGGTAACCAGGAACACACTGAGCAAATCGGGAGTCAGTCCCGGCCATATTGCATCAGCTATTGTCATTATTGATCCATCCATGAATGTTTCTATTTCGTAATGTTCCTGATGAGGGATAAAGATATCATCACCGGATTTTTCGAGCCTGATACCGAGCCGCCGGAAAGAATCAGGGATAATACCCAGGTTTTCGTACGAGACGTTTTTGATAGTGATCTCTGATTCAGTCATGGCAGCCATACCAATGAATGAGCCGATCTCGATCATATCAGGCAGTATGGTATGTGTACAGCCTTTAAGTTCCTCTACTCCATCTATATAGATCAGATTGGATCCGATACCATCTATTTTAGCACCCATTGAAACAAGCATTCTGCAAAGCTGCTGAATATAAGGTTCACAGGCAGCGTTATAGATTGTTGTGCGTCCTTTTGCAAGTACGGCAGCCATAATTATATTGGCAGTTCCTGTAACTGATGCCTCGTCCAGGTGTATATATGTGCCTGCCAGAGCAGGAGCTTCAATCTTATAGAAAGGATCAGAGAGACCAAATTCAAATTTTGCTCCAAGCTTCTGAAAGCCAATGAAATGTGTATCAACTCGTCGTCGGCCTATCTTGTCTCCGCCAGGTTTTGGGATAAAAGCTTTGCCAAACCTTGCAAGAAGCGGACCAACAACCATAATTGATCCCCTGATACTGTTGCTTTGAGACCTGTACTCGCTTGTAAGAAGATAATCAAGATTAATTTCTGCAGCCTTGAACCTGATCGTTGATTTTGATTCCCTTGAAACCTTTACTCCAAGGCATTCAACAAGTTCTATCAGCTTATTGACGTCGCTGATACCGGGAATGTTATTTATTGTTATTGTTTCGGACGTGAGAAGGGATGCACAGATTACCTGTAAAGCTTCATTTTTAGCACCCTGCGGAATTATTTCCCCTTTAAGGGATTTCCCGCCATGAACGATAAAAGTTCCCATTAATGCCGGATATGTCCTTTTTTTCTGTTGAATTGCTTGTTCTGTTGTTTACCATGTGGTTTTCCCTGGGGTCTTCTTTTTGCCTGTGGCAGCAATTCCTTCACTTCCAGGATCTTCACTCCATCGGTCATTTTAAGCTTTCCGCCAGACAACATCTTCATGTCGCTGATTATTACTTCATCGGCAACCTGACTTCTGTTCCAGGTGATGTACGACTTTTTCATCTGGTTCACAATGAGCGTGGTAAGATATTCTCTTTCTTCACCTTCTTTCATTTCACAGGCAGCATCGATCATTAATTCAATGATACGTCCGTAATGCAGATATCTTATATCACCTTGCCGGTATGGAATCTGTTTTGGCTTTTCAATAAACTTTGTTGGTTCAGGTAAGGGATAGGGAGAATCAATATCCAGATCAAAATCAGCTATCAGGGCAAGATGATCCCATAACTTATGCTTGAAATCTCCTTCATCACGCAAATGCGGATTGAGATTGCCCATGATCTGGATTATTGTCCTTGCGGCACGATTCCTTTCCGCCCTGTCTTCAATTGTCTTGATATGGTCAACCATCTTCTGAACATTCCTGCCATATTCAGGTAACGACATTCTCTTCCGCTGGGTATTGTAATCGTAAGTCATTATTTCTTTTTTGCAAAGCTAATAATTAAATGCCAATTAATTAAAGGATTCATGTAATGCCGGCTAATCTAAAGACCCAGGAACTGTATTGCCACGCCTGAAAGGAAGATCATTGCTCCGGCAAAGAAGTGGCTGTATTTTTCAACAGGTTTCAGATTGATCCTGCTTAATCCCATCTTGAAGGCCAATACTATTGACATCATTGTAGCTATGGTGACAAATGAGAAAAGCAGGGAAACCAGAATGGCTCCGGGTATATTGTTTTCAGCAGCCGGGTACATGACTATCGGGATTAATGGTTCGCAAGGTCCGAATATAAAAATGAGAAACAGTATCCAGGGAGTTGTTTTGACAATATCAGTCTCATGGACATGGGTATGTTCCTTGTGGTGATCGTGCTCATGAGAATGGCTTTCTCCATCGATATGATAATGGCTGTGACTATGCTTTCTGTTCTTAATAAGGTTCCTGATACTGATTACCATATACACTAGACCAAAGGCTATGAACAGCCAGGCAGCTATATTGCCGCGGAACGATTCCACCTTAATGAGCCTGTTTAACGAAATACCTACTGCTATCCCAATCAATCCAATAACAACAGAGCTCAAAACATGACCTAGCCCGCAGATGAATGTTATGAACATGGTTTTTTTTAGCGTCCATTTTTTTGCCTCGCTGAGAACAATGAACGGCAGATAATGATCAGGACCAAGGATAGTATGTGCTAATCCAATTGAGATTGCAGTAACTGACAGCAGGGCAATAGAGTCGTTCATGGCACTGATCAATAATATGCAATAATATAGATTAAATCTGAAATATAGTATAAGGGCAGGTTAAAATATATCAAGGCGTAAAGGCACAATGGCGCAACGACACAAAGATAAAGGGGATAAAGTATTTACTGTTAATTATTTAACAGCCAGAGGCTTCCATTGAAAATATACTCTTGTACATTGATGTTTTGTTTGTAAAGAAGTGCCCTTGAGTCGTTTATGAATTTCTTCATCTGCATGTAGTCTGCTCTGGCTGGGAAAAACTCCGGCTTGTTCTCAAATTCTGAGCAGGGGAGGATGAAAAACTTCTTCTCGTAATCTACAATCGGAGTATATACCCAGATAAGGTAATATCCGGCATTGGAAACAGTTATTGAGTTACCTGTTTTTACCAGGTCAATCCTTACCATTGATCCGCCATCGGTTTTTGGCTTTCTCTGGTTCGAAACAAAATTACCCAGAGAATAAACAACAACTTTATTATCATAAGATGTATCACTCCTGAACCAGACCATTTTCTGAAGTACATGCGGATGGGAACCTATAATAAGATCAGCACCCCTTGAAAAGAAATAATCTGCAAGTTCCGTCTGGGTATTTGACGGGATGGTATCATATTCGTTGCCCCAGTGGAGGAATAATAATATGAGATCAGGATTCTTACTTTTAGCTTTTTCAATATCACCGGTAATCAGGCTCTTATCAAGCATATTAACTTTCAAGGGATCAGGTACCCTGATGCCGTTGGTGCCATATGTGTAATTCAGAAGTGCAATCGAAAATCCTGATTTACTGATCATTAAAGGATAAAGACTATCCTTTGATGCCTGGTTCAGAAAAGTCCCGGTATGAGGTATTCCCAGGCTATCGAGCCTGTTGA
>CAZLCF010000209.1:0-5584 GCA_964557905.1 uncultured Rikenellaceae bacterium
TTTAATGCCATAGAATAATTTTGACTGACTAAGATAATTATTAAAGACAAAAGATAAAAAATAAAAGTCGTGCAGGTCGTGCAGGTATCTTAAATGTAAAGCGACTGGCAAGACCTGCATGACCGGCAAGACTTGCAAGACCTATTTTGTTGTATTGGGATTAATGACTTTTTTAGATATATTTGTCAGAACAAAGCAAAAATTATGGCCAGGTTTAAAAGAATTGATGTAATGATCAGCATGCGGGAAGCTGGAATTATTCCCATATTCTATCATAAGGATCCGACTATATGCAGGAATGTTGTCAAAGCCTGTTACGATGGGGGGATTAAAGTGTTTGAATTCACCAACCGGGGCGATTATGCCCATGAACTTTTCAGTGATCTTAATAAATGGGCAGAAAAAGAGGTGCCGGATCTGGTAATGGGAGTCGGGTCGGTAATTGATGCAGGAACTGCCTCGCTTTATATTCAGCTTGGCGCAAATTTCATTGTATCTCCAATCCTTAATCCTGATATGGCAAAAGTTTGTAACCGGCGGAAAATACTCTGGTCACCGGGTTGCGGATCAGCATCAGAAATAAGTTATGCTGAAGAACTTGGTGCTGAGATAATCAAGATCTTTCCGGGATCATCGGTCGGAGGACCGGATTTTATTAAGTCCCTAAAGGGACCTTGTCCCTGGACAAGTCTCATGCCCACCGGTGGCGTGGAACCCACTGCTGAAAACCTGAAGGAGTGGTTCGAGGCAGGAGCAATATGTGTAGGAATAGGAACTAACCTGATCACCAGGGAGCTGATCACAAAAAAAGACTGGAAAGGACTGACCAAACGTGTCGCAGCAGCTTTAAAAATTGCAAAAATGTTTCAGAAATTATAAACCAACCGTAAGAATTCTTGGAAGCTCTTTGCGGTTAAAAACAGATATTATGAAAAGATCTTATTCTTCCGCTCCAGTAGTAGCCATTTTACTGGCATTTGTTTTCTTACAGAATATCCATTCACAGGATATTGTTCTTCCAGCAGCAGATAAAACCGGCGGGAAGCCTCTGATGCAGGCCCTGAATGAAAGACAGACAACCAGAACATTTACCGGTGAGAATCTTACAAACCAGCAGCTTTCTGACCTCCTTTGGGCAGGATGGGGCATTAACCGGCCTGAAGATAAGAAAAGAACCGCTCCCTCAGCACGGAATGTTCAGGAGATAGATGTTTATGCCGTGATGCAGAGCGGCTTGTATCTTTACATGGCTGAAACACATACCCTGAAACAGATCCATAACAGGGATATCCGGGCACTGTGTGGTACGCAGGATTTTGTGGCAGGAGCGCCGCTGAATCTTGTTTATGTGGCGGATTTGGGCAAGCTTGGGAAGAAAGAAGGTGATGAAATAAAGGAAGCTGATCTTTTATCATCATATGCCAATACCGGATTTATAGCCCAGAATGTCTATCTCTATTGCGCATCTGCCAACCTCGGATGCGTTGTAAGAGGCATGGTTCCTAAAGCCAAGCTAGCACCTGAGATGGGATTAAGATCAAACCAGGTAATCATTCTGGGACATACGATTGGGGTGCCGGTTAAATAAAAGGTCATAAGTAATTTCATCCGTTTGATCGTTTGATCGTTTGAACTTACGAACCCTCAACATTCAAACCTTCAAACTTTCTTCCTCTCACCCCCTCACTCTCCGGGTGAACGATACAGTTCTATATTAGAGATCAACGGGCAAGCTTTTGATTTAGTAATAGTCACTTTAAATTTACCGGTTAAGGTCACAGGGAATTTCCTTATAACCTTATAGCCTATTGTCGTACCGTCGATAAGGTGGGACCATTCATCATTGATCAGCGTTTCGACTTTAAATCCCTGAACTCTTTGTCCCAGGGTGATAAATTCCTGGAGAACGATCCGGTTCACTTCTGTTTCGGCACCCAGATCAATTATCAGTTCAGATTCTGTAACATCATCTTTTGTTGTCCAGTATGTATCAGGGTTTCCATCAATAGCATTAAATGGTTTAAAGTCCTTCCCCCTGCAATCAGATGCTGAAGCTTTTTTACCTTTTGCCAGATCAGTCTCGAATTCCTTGTCTAGTAATTTTTTGAAAGCCAGCAGTGATTCAACGTCCTTTTCGTTAAGCAGACCACTTCTGTCAGGAGGGACATTTAACAGAAGATTGCTGTTTCTTCCGACTGAAGAATAATATAACTCCAGCAGGTTTTCCGGTGACTTTACCATTGAATCCTGGGACTGGTGCCAGAACCAGCCCGGACGTATTGAGACATCAACCTCAGCAGGAACCCAGTAATTGCCATCCTCATGTCCTTCACCCAGTATTTGCGCAAAATCTCCGCCAGGGAACATATCATCCTTTTTGAGAAGGCACCAGTTGGTAAGACTGCCCATTCCTCTTTCATTTCCGACCCACCTTACATCGGGACCAGCATCACTGAATATTACTGCATTTGGTTGTAACTCCTTGACTATGGCATGAGTAAATAACCAGTCATAATAGGTCTTGTTATCAATTTTCCTTGTCTCCCTTGCTCCGCCATAATAACCGTCACCGCCATTGGCTCCATCGAACCAGACCTCAAAAATATCACCATACTCAGTTAAAAGTTCGGTAAGCTGGCCACGATAGAAAGGAAGATATTCCGGAGTGCCATAAAGCTGACTGTTGCGATCCCATGGAGAGAGATAAACACCCATTTCCAGGCCATATTCATCACATGCTTTACGAAGCTCCATGATCACATCTCCCTTCCCGTCTTTCCACGGCGAGTTCTTAACTGAATGATCAGTTAATTTTGAAGGCCACAGGCAGAATCCGTCGTGATGCTTTGCAGTGATGATGATACCTTTCATTCCTGCATCACTGGCAACTTTTGCCCACTGATTGCAATCGAGCTCATCAGGATTGAATATTGTTTCCTTTTCATCACCATAACCCCACTCCTTATCTGTGAAAGTATTAACAGTAAAATGCACAAACATATAATACTCCATCTCATGCCATGCCAGCTGCTGTTCTGTCGGTACCGGTCCGTACGGTTCGGGTGGTTTAACCTCTTTGCATGATGAAAACATAAGGATTGCGATAAAAGGCAAATAGAATCTTTTCATATTGCAGTTACATTATGGGTTTTAAATACCTATATCTTTTATGCGGATGTTACGGAATCTGGCAACAGAGCCATGGCCCAGGAAACCTATATGTCCTGACTCATTTTTTAATCCCGGATGGTCTCTGTGATCCATTGTCCCGTTATCTCTCGGATCCGCAATATCACCATCAACAATTACAGTTCCGTTCAAAGTTACTTTAATTCTGGTTCCCTGTATGAACACTTCTTCATAATTCCATTCACCGACAGGATTATCAGCAACTTTGAGAGGTTTTGAGGGATTCTTCTGGTTGTTGTATGATCCCCCTGATCCTGCCTGTGCCCCTGCCTCTACCCTGGAGGTATCCCATATCTGTACCTGTGGTGAATCCCTGAGATAGATCCCGTTATCCCCTTCCTTTGATATTTTCCAGTCCACAATCATTTCAAAATCACCATATTCCTTAATTGAACAGAGGATCCCCGCTATCATTGAAACAGATTTGCCTCATCCCGAAGGTACTGTTTAAAAGCGGTGTCAGGCGACTGGCACCAGGCGTCAGTTATGGTGCCTTGGAAAACTATGTTTTTTTCAATGTATAAACAGCAACTATAAACAGGTAGATCATACAGATAATGAGAACAGACATACCTGTTGCAACATTACTAAGATCGCTTATCCAGCCTGTTAATAAAGGAATTACGGCACCGCCGCTGATCGCCATCATCATCAATCCTGATATCTCATTACTGCGCTCCGGGTATTTTCCGATTGTTATTGAGAAGACAAGTGGCCAGATATTAGCAACTGCCAAACCGACCAGAAATACAAGCACCCATGCCATTGCTGCAGATTTTACCAGGATAATCAGTACAAGGCATGCTATTCCCAGTAATGACGACCACATGAAAAATTTGTTTGAGGATAACTTTGTCAGCATAATGGCTCCTGCAAAAGTCCCAAGCATACGCCCGAAGAAATAAACGCTTCTGCCTGACTCGGCAGCAGTCTGTTCAATACCAAACTGCTTTATAAGGAACTGCCCTGAATTTGAATTGAATCCGACATCAACTCCAACAACCAGGAAGATGGAAAGCACCATCAACAGGATGAAATTATTACTGAGAAGCCTGAATGATGAAGCCAATGATGGTTTAAAATCCTCCTGTTTTGATTCGTCTATTTTAACTGAACCTAGCCAAATGACTGACAGTATTGAAACGATGCCAAATATGAGAAATAACAACTTCCAGTCACCGAATTTTGCTGCAAAAACTGCAGCCAATGGGGCCCCTAGCATCGAACCTATAGCCTTGACAAATTGTGAGAAACTGAGAAAACTTGATCGTCTGTTCCCCGGGACGACATCAACCAGCAATGGATTCGCCGAAACCTGGACAATAGTATTCCCGATTCCGAGAAGAGCAAATCCTGTCAGTACAGTTGCAAATGAATAAATGAAGAAAGGCACCAGTAATCCCAATGCTGTTACTCCCATGCCAATATTAAGCACAAAACGCTTTCCCAGACGCGATTGCAGAATTCCCACAGGGACCGACAGGAGAAGGAACCACAGGAAGGCTGCAGAGGGTATCAGCTGGGCCAATGTTGCGCTCAGGTTCATATCCTTGCTCACACGGTCAACGCCGACGCCAACAAGGTCAACAAAGCTCATCACAAAGAAAGCCATGAGAACAGGGGCGATCTTGGAAATATTAATTTTTTGTGTATTCATAATTCAGCAGAATTGTTTTTTCTTCCTGAAGCCTGCAGCCTGTTGCCTGATGCCTCTTCAAAATGGCTTCAGACGACGGTCATCAGGCGACAGTTATATTTTTACAAAATAATTACATTAACGGAAGTGCATGCTGAACTGATTTCCAGAAATCATCATTAAGGAGATAGGCGCTGCCGAAAAGGGCGGCATCTTCTTTAAGTTCCGACAGGTCTACCTTGCAATTACAATTTTCTTTTTTCAACCTCTCTTCGAAGACATCTCCAAAGAGATTATATGCATACGAGATATTGCCTCCTACAACCAGAATTTCAGCATTGAATTTTTTAAGCCAGGGGGCAAGAAATCCTCCCAGCTCGTTCCCAAATTCAATAAATAGATCTGAAACTATTTTATCCGAGGAAGCCCGTTCAGAAAGCTCCTTGACACCCTTTGGTTCTTTACCGGTGAGACTCTTATATCTTCCAAGAAACCACCGTGTTGAGAAATAGTCATCTGCAATACCGTTTTTATACGGGAGATGATAGACACAACCCAGTTTTGGTACCTCTGGTCCGTCAACAATAGGGATCCTGTTGCTTATGAATGCAGATCCAAAACCAGTGCCCAGGGTGACAGACATGGAACGGTTGAAATTTGCGGCTTTACCTACTACTGCCTCACCAACGGCAAAAGCCGAGACATCATTCATAAACCGGATCAGGAAATTGTCAGGAACCTCAAGGCTGCTTGATATCG
>CAZLCF010000210.1:0-5513 GCA_964557905.1 uncultured Rikenellaceae bacterium
AATGCCAGACTTACTTATTTATCGTTTTTACATTCGCATTTTTTGGTTACGATAAACAGAGCTATGGCCAGCAGCAGGAAGCTGTTTGCGGCATGGAAGAAATTCACAGCATGATTAAAACCCAAAATTCCTTTTCCTATTAAAAGAGAAATACATGCAAGTAAGATAATAACAGCTGCAATTGCAGCAGAAATCCATGCTATCCAGTTAAGTGCTTTCATATGAATATAGTTTTGGTTGTCTATATAATAATAAAATTATGCATTAAGAAAGGTATGAATTATTAAGATACAAGTCAATACTTTCATACGACTAATAGCATATTATGACATTTTGGCATCAATTTTATACTCAAAACTCTCCATAAACTTTACTTTTATCTACAATGTCAAACTTGCATACTTGGATGCTAGGCTAGGATTTTCTGCAAATGTTTTATCTGGACAAATATGGGTATTAGCTTGCTTAACGTCATAAAACTTACATTCAAACCTTCGCTCAAAATCTTGAATAAGTCTCTCTTTCATTATATGTGGTGGATATTGTTGACTCCACATTAACATTCGAAATCTTCCATACAATATCCACAGATCTGTATCAGAATATAAGTGTGTTTTTTTCTGGTGCTTGTACTCAGTCAGGTCTTTATCTACAATTTTCGAAATCTTAAGATATGATATAGGTTTAAATGAAGACGGTTCTTTTATTAAGGATCTTATTTTACCAACACTATTGTCATTTACTACAGTAATATTATCATTTACTGCAGTAATTAAATTAAAATTACTATTGTTAATTAAAGACTTTACAACCATTTCATGTGCTTCTCGTCTATGGGTACCCATACCACGTGCAATAAATGTTTTACCACATATATCGCACTTTGCATATCCAGAGTGCTTTCTATTTTTTGGATACTTTGCCATAAGAACAATTTTTAAAAATTTGATACTAACACTTATTATAGAGAGATTCAAGTTTAAATCATGTCTCCATATTTCATTCTATTTTAGAAATAAACATCAAAATTATGCTAAGTTTTGTAGAAAGTATTGCTGATTGTATGACTTTATTTTTCTGCAAAAAAATATCTTAAATAAAACTACCGCATTCTAGCCATTTTGCACTAGGATGAGTATGGTATATTGTTTATCCGAGCTTATAAGTTGGGTGCTATTCGGATGTCTATGGGATGCTTGGCGGTTGGGAATTTATGTCTTCAGAACGCAATAGTATTAAACTTCATTTGCAATTATTCTAATTAATTTCTACCTTTACGTTAAATTTGGACAAATTATGAAATGTATTTTTCAATCTGAAATAGACCTGATAAATGCCAGTAGGGCAGAAAGCAATTATGTTGATACTATCACACTTGAGAAAAAGATTAAAGAGAGGGTATTTACTATCCAGGATATCGGAGTAAACTACAGGTGGCTTGACCATTGGTACTCAAAAGGATTATTACTTAGCAGTTACGAAAAACATAAATGGAAAAAATTCAATTTAATTGAATATGTCTGGATAAAGATCATTCTAAAAATCCGGGAGTTTAATATGGGACTGAAAACAGTTGCGGCGGTTAAAGAATTACTAGACTTCGATTTTAAGGGTGATATATTATTTAAAAATCATGAAATCAATTTCAATGAGATTGTACCTCATTTTGCGCCTTCTGAAAAATCTCAGCCAGTAAAAATGCTCTTAAATGATCCCGAGATATTAAAGAAAATACGGGAAGCCCGTTTCAATCTTCTCGAAATGTACATTATGGAAATATTGTTACTTGGAAATTGCTATTCAATTCTCATAAATTCCGATGGAACAATTATTCCATTGAAGCATACATATCTTGAATTATTTTCAGACATTGAGGAATTTCAAAATCTGATCTATGGCTCTTATGTTTCAATATCTATTACCGAAATATTAAGAGATTATATTCTTGAAAAAGATGTTGTAATAAAAAATAAGAAAAGACTTGCGTTATTGACTGATGAAGAAACAATAGTATTGAATACAATCAGGCAGGATGATCTCAAATCAGTATTAATCAAATTTGATAATAATAAGAAAATGAGTTTATTGGAAGAGGTCAGGGAGAAGAAGATCGACAAAGCTTTAAGGTTGACAGAGCTGATATTATCAAAAGGATACCAGGATATAACAATAAAGACCCAAAATGGGGAAATAGTATATTGTGAAAACAAAAAGAAGATATTGATTCAGAATAAATAAAAGGATACTGGAAAAACCAGGCCATTAAGAAAATTGGTACTTACTGAAAAGCAGAAGTATTGAGATTTTCTGATTGACATGTTATCAATTAAAGAATGTGAAAAGATTTTAAACAGGAATGGCAAAAAATTTCCAGAGAGTGAAATAGAACAGATCAGGAATTTTCTTTGGGAATTGGCTCAGATTGAAGTAAAAAATCTTGAAAAAATAGGTAAAGATGAAAACAGCAGTAATAATGAGCAGGGTAAGCAGTGAGGAACAGGCTCAGGGATATAGCTTGGGAGTCCAGGAGGAATCTCTTACCCGATATTGTGAAAAGAACAATATCAGCATCATTCAGAGAGTACGGGAAGATCATTCAGCAAAGGACTTTAACAGGCCTGAATTTATAAAGTTCCTTACTTTTGCTCGTAAGCATAAAGGTCAAATTGACTACCTTCTGATCACCTCATGTGACAGGTTTTCAAGGAACATTACCGATGCATTTGTAATGATAAGAACCTTAAAGAACCTGGGCATTACGGTTCAGGCAATAGAGCAGCAAACTGACATGTAAATACCTGAAAATAAAGCTATGCTTGCTCTCTTTCTGGCAATACCTGAGATTGACAATGAGAGAAGATCGATAAAAATCAGAGGAGGAATGCAGGCAGCGATGAAGCAAGGGAGATGGTGCATGAAAGCTCCCAGAGGATATAAGAATGCAAGAGATGAAAATAATCGTCCTGTTATAATCCCAGGTAATGATGCGATTTATATAAAAAGAATGTTTGAAGGAATTGCCGGTGGAAGAGAACAAATTGAATTAAGGGCACAATTAAAGAATGAGGGCTATATAATTAGCAAAAGCAATTTTTCAGCAATTCTGCATAATCCGGTTTATATGGGCAAGGTTAAGATATTGGCAAATAATGAAGAACCAGAACATCTGGTTCAAGGTGCTCATGAAGAAATAATTGCAGAAGAGTTGTTTTATAAAGTTCAAAGAATTCTAGCAGATAATTTGACAGCAAGGAACAGACCAAAACATACCACTCAACGTCCTGAACTCTTTCTAAGAGGAAATCTTACTTGTTCGGCATGTGGACAAAAGCTTACGGGAAGTCCTTCCAGGAATAGATATGGAAAGAAATACTTTTATTATCACTGTAACCATTGTGGTAAGGAGAGATACAGGGCTGAAAAAGTCAATAAGGCACTTGACCATATAATGTCTGATTTTCAATTCACAAGCGAAGCTGATGAGGTGTACAGAGAGATGGTGAAATTATTGATGATTGGATCTGATGGTGATAAAAACAAAGAAATATCCAAACTTGAAAGAGACCTCGAAAAGCAGGAACAAAAGCTTAGGAAACTACAGGACCTTTATGTTGACGGGGGACTTTCAAGAGAAGATTATCATTCGATGCGATACAGGTATTCTACTGAAAAAACTTTAGCAGAACATAAGTTGAACGAGATAAGAAATGTAAAAACAGGTTTGAAAAGGTCTCTGGAGAAAGGAGTGGGTATACTTTCCAATATAGGGAGAATATACGCGAATGCCGATCTCACCGATAAAAGACAAATTATAAGTTCGATCTTTCCGGAAAACCTTTCTTTCGATGGAGAAAAATGTCGAACTTTAAGGATCAATGAAGTCCTTCGACTTATCTTGCTGATTGACAATGAGAAATTAAAAACAAAAAGCGGACAATCCTCTGAATTTTTGGATGTGTCCGCTCAGGTAGTCCATAGGGGAATCGAACCCCTGTTACCAGGATGAAAACCTGACGTCCTAACCACTAGACGAATGGACCGTACAAAGAACTTTAAAATGCGGATGCAAAGGAAGCATGTTTTTTTTGAACTGCAAAATATTTTCAGAAAAAACAGATCAAAGCATCACGGTTTCAGGCCAATGTCCGGATTCAATTTATCAGAACACATATCGTGCTGAGATAGCCCCGTTTAATCCTCCCCAGCCTCTATATCCGATCAGGTTGAAAGTAGGAAGCAGGTCGATTGATAAATTGACTGGTAATTCATCAAACGTATATTCGAGCCCAATAATAAAATCAGCTCCGATGATTGATCCGGTATATGTATCATCAACATTCGGATTACTGCCTGTGTCCCAGAAACCGGCATGAGCACCGACTCCCCAGAACCAGTTCAGTGCGGGATATTTTCCTGTCCAGTGTTCATTTTCATATAATCCGGTGGCTACAAATCCGCCCCAGCTGCTGGCAAGGATCCCCTCAAGTGCATTTGTCTTGCTGAGGAAATGCTTAACTGTCAGACCATAAGGATAACCAAGCCTCAATCCAAGGCTTGTCCTGTAATCCTGTCCGGATGAGACAAAACTAATGCATACAATCAACAGTAATAGCAGAGTTGTTCTTTTCATGTTACTAATAAGTTTTGTTCTCTTTAATAAACTTCTTAAATAAATATTTATTGCAACCGTTTTAATCACCGGAATATTTCAGCAATTCTGCCAGTGATTTAAATTCATCACTAAAGTAATGTAAAAACTATGATTAACCTACCTGACGGTAAAGTCTTATATTTGTATGAGAGAAAATTTCCCGAGGTTTTTATGAAGGCTCCGTCTCACATACTTGATTATAAAAGCGGGCATTATATTGAACTGCTTCAGAGTGGTGAGCCCTTTTTTGCATCCGTTGAGAAAACTATTAACGAAGCAAAGCATTTCATTCATTTTCAAACGTATATCATTGATGAGGATGAAACGGGAGTAAGGATCATTAATGCACTGATAAGGGCTGCCCGAAGGGGTGTCAGGACATACCTTCTTCTGGATGCCTTCGGAACAGGTTATCTTTCAGAAGAGCTGATTGACAATATTGAAAACTCAGGCATCCTTTTCCGGTTCTTTTCACCCACGCTTATCACAAAGGGTTTCCAGCTTAGCCTGAGGCTTCACTCGAAAGTTGTCATGGCTGACGGCGAGGTTGCAATTATCGGGGGAATGAACTTTGCCAACCGTTACCATGGTTCTCCTGTTAAAAAAGAATGGCTCGATTTTGCATTGCTGATCAAAGGCCCGGAATGCGCTCGTATTCTTGTGATTATAAAAAAACTCTGGAATAAAACATTTATCTCGAAGGAGGAACGATCGCATGAGATCGTTCGTTCGCCAGTGTTCTACAAGGAAAATATTAAGCTCAGGGTTCAGCAGAATAACTGGTACCGGAGGAAAATTGAAATACTTAGAAGCTATCGCTATGCGTTGAAAACAGCGCAGAATAGAATGATAATCTTTGCCA
>CAZLCF010000211.1:0-5509 GCA_964557905.1 uncultured Rikenellaceae bacterium
CCTGCCGGTATTCAGCGAACCTATCCTAATGTTGTTGGTAATGAAGGAGTTAAAGGCATGGAAAATGTAAAATGGGCAGTTGAAGATGTCCCCCGTTATGATGTCAGCCTTCCTTATATAAGGATGATGGCCGGACTGATGGATTATACACCCGGTGCAATGAGAAATTCGAACAGGCAGAACTTCAGACCGATAAATTCAAATCCAATGAGTCAGGGCACCCGCTGCCATCAGCTTGCCATGTATGTTGTTTTTGAAGTGCCGTTCCAGATGCTGTCTGATAATGCCACAATTTATATGAAAGAGCAGGAGAGCACCGATTTTATTACGAAAGTCCCGACAGTCTTTGATGAAACAGTACCCTTAGACGGGAAAGTAGGTGAGTATGTAGCAATTGCCAGAAGGAAGGGAAATACCTGGTATGTAGGAGCCATGACCAACTGGACACCCCGGGAACTGACGATTGATCTTTCATTCCTCGGAACCGGGGCTTATGAAGCTGACATATTTAATGACGGGATCAATGCCGGCCGTGATGCCAATGATTACAAGCGGGAAGTGATAAAAGTTTCATCAGCTGATAAGATTAAAATCAATCTGGCGCCGGGTGGCGGCTGGGCTGCGAGGATAGAGAAAAAATAACTACCTGCGTTTTTTCTTTATATAAGAGGCTATATTGTGCACATTGTCAATCCATATGCCATTGACAGGATCAGTTGCATATTTGCATATCGCTTCAATAGTTTTTAACTGAGAAGTCTGGTTGCCCTCCATGTTCATTTCGTGCCCTGCCAGGATCAGCCAGTATCCGCCGGCCTTTGCAGTCTCTATCAGCTTCAGGACCTGTTCAAATGATTTTCCATCAAGTTCAGCGGCATTCAGCTGGGAAAGATCACAATATACCGGATCATTGGGTGCTTCACTAAGCCAGCCCCTTCCGCTTTCAAACATAAGTGCGATCAGGGGCACATAACTCTGGACATTTATTCCTCTGCCAATGAAAGTTTGTCCGCAAGGGTATGCAAATGATACCAGATGAACATCCAGTATTTCCTTTATAAGTCTGTTAGCTGAATCCAGCTCCGTCTTCATCCTTTGGAGGGAATAATCTTCCAGTGCCCTGCTCCTTGACCAGGTAAAGTTTCCTGAGCAGGGATGCAATATTGAATGATTCCCGATCTCATGACCATTTTGAACGGCTTTTTTCCACTGGTCAATCCTTTGAAGCATACTGCCTGGTGAGATATAAAATGTGGCTTTCACACCGTATTTGTCGAGAATTAGAATGCCGGTATCCGGCTGTGAAATACGGGCATCGTCAAATGTCAGACTCAGAGCCATATTTTTACCCTCGGGCCAGGCAAATCCCCGGGCAGGTCCAGTTGAACTATTACTGTCGTATGCCTGACTGAAAGCAGAACAGGTAATACTGCTAAAAACTGTCAGTAATAACCGGGCGGTCAGGTTTTTGTGTTGTTTGTTCATCATATTCAAAGTGTATCTAAATATTTATCCAGAAAAATTCTCAAACCACAAACTCTGAAACTACCAGACAATAAGTAATCCTCATCATCTCTTACAATTATGTAGTTATGTGAGGTTTTAAGGGTTTGCACAGCTTCGGTGTTTCCCCTGGCTGGTCTTGCATCCGATCCATATTTTATCTTTATTGAAGTAACCGGACGTGATCCTTTTGTTATCACCAGGTCGAGCTCAGCTCCGTCGTGAGTGCGGTAAAAGTAAATTTTTCTGTTCGCAGGCAATAAAGGAATTATCTGTTCAATAACAAATCCTTCCCACGAAGCGCCCTTTTTGGGATGTCCGGAAAGCTGTTCAATGTTTTCAATACCCGATAAATAATGCATTATCCCGGAGTCGCGGATATACACTTTTGGAGATTTTACCAG
The DNA here is from genome assembly GCA_964557905.1 of uncultured Rikenellaceae bacterium. GTDB lineage: Bacteria > Bacteroidota > Bacteroidia > Bacteroidales > VadinHA17 > LD21. The sequence goes on from CAZLCF010000211.1 coordinate 1,908, forward strand.
GCGTTTTTTGATATTCGAATGAAAAGGTTCAATCAGCCTGACCAGGAAAGCATTCCGGAGAAATCCTATGTAACTTTTTATTGTGTTAATATTCAATTCCAGGCTTCTCCCAAGTTCGGCATAATTCAGAAGATTGCCGTGATAATGAGCCAGCATGGTCCATAATTTTTCACCGGTCAGACTGTCTGCCGGGAATCCGAGGTTTGGCAGATCTCTTTCAAAATATGTTTTTACATAATTATTCATCCAGCTTAGCCAGTATTTTTGATTCATGAGTGCATCAGGGAATCCTCCATACATCCATACATCCTCTGTTCTAAATCTGTTTCCCAGTTCAGGCAGAAGAAAAGGAGTGAGTTCATGGTATGCTATTCTGCCTGCCAGAGTTTCTGCACTATTGCGAAGCAGATCGGGACCAGCTGATCCAAGAATAAGGAATCTGCCCGGACGTCTCTTCTGGTCTATCAGTGCGCGGAGAACCGGGAACAAGTTCTCTTTTCTCTGGACTTCATCAATTATAACAAGGTGGTTTTCGAATTGGCGTAAATAAGTCTCAGCATCCTCCAGCTTGATAAAATCTTTCTGAAACTCTAGGTCGAGATAAACAGAAAGCTTATATTCTTTCTGAATTTTTTTTGCCAGTGTTGTTTTGCCAACCTGCCTGGGACCTATAATTGCCACACATGGGAATCCCTTAAGCAGATCCTTTACTTTGCGTTCTGAAATTCTTTTTATCATTCAGCAAATATATATATAAAACTAATAATATGCAATTAAATTACATTTTATTAGTTTTATTTTATTTCAGCAGAAGAATTAAAACTATAAGAATCTGAGTCTAAATGTTAAGATCCTATTTATTACTAAATTCCTTCCAGGATGACCGGTATTGATTCGGCTATCCTGTTTTTACCATCAACCACTTTTATAATATAGGAATGAGCAGTTTTGTCATTCAATTGTTCCGAAAACGTAAAAGGATCTGTTGTGATCTGGGGGGTGAACGGAATCTCTTTAATCCTGGCTCCGTCTCTCCAGATCTCATATGATTTCATGGATGCATCCCCGGCACATGCGGTACTCCAGCTTAATGTCGCTGTACGGACATTGTTCTCCGTTTTCTGAGCAACTGTAACTTCATCAGGTGCTGTAAGAGGTTTGGAGGCATTCTGGAAATAATTGGTTTTCCCTTCCTTTACCTTTCCTGCCATTTCTTCGATCTTTGTTCTTTCAGCTTCCGAAAGACCATCGGGCATTATCTGTGCGGCTTCGATGTTGTTACTGAGCTGGCACTCTTCAAACCTGTCGCTTATATGACCTGTTCCTATTATTGCCACATGCACGCCCGGTGTTGTCAGCGAGTATTGAATTAGTGAACGGCTTGGGAGCGAGGGGCTGCTCATTGTCCTTACAACATGCTGTGGATTGTTTGACCATTCGGCTGGTTTACTGTACATTGCTCCGTCGGCAAAGACTTTCATTGCGATCACACCCATGTTTTTAGCTGCTGCAAGAGGGATCACATTATACTGCATGTTGAACATAAGCTTATCGTTGGCGTTAATTGCTACCAGCATGACATCCAGCAGGTTGCTGCGGTCGCGCCGGATCATGTACATATTTACCGAAGGATCGAAATGTCCTGAAAAACCGATATGGCGGATCAGCTTTTCATTCCGAGGATTCAGACCGGTGAGGTTTGTCCCGTCGCGGTAATCGCGCAGAGCTGCCAGTGCTCCTATTTTTTCTGCATTCGGATCAGGATTATCGAGTCCCTCATATATCGCATCCACCTCTTCCCTGGTATTCAGGTTATGGAAAAGCACCATATCAAGATATGCTCCTTCGGGGTAATTGCCCTGCCCGTCACCAAACATCTGTGAAAGGGAACGATGGAGATCGTCAATGGTGTGAGTGCCGGGAGTACCATTGGTCCAGTTATTAACTCCCTGGACTTCCCTATCACCTTTTGCAAAGCGAAGGTGGGTCTTTGTTGTAAGAAAAATGGAGTTTCTCAGGTTTTCATCATAACCTGGCTGGTCCGGAATAAGGTTTTTTATTTTAAAGGCTTTGCCAAAATTTGTCTGGCTCGGACCATAGAGGTTTGAGGTATCAAAATAATTGATCCCCATATCGAATGCCTTGAGGATGATCTTCACCGGATCGGTGCCCTCTGGTGTCCACTGAAGGGATGCCTGTCCTCCCAGTCCTATAGTTGTTACTTCGAATCCCAGTTTGCCGAAGGTACGCTTCATAAGTTGTGGCTTACCTGTGCACCTTGTTAAAAGAGCCGGAGCGATGGCGACACCTGCTGCTGTCACCAGGGAGGTTTTTACGAACTTCCTGCGTTTCATACGATTGGCTGCTGACATATCTAAAGATTTTAAGTTATACAATCACTTTCGGGTAACACCTATTTTTTCAATCCGGCAATATATTCATCATAAGCTTTATGTCCTGTCTTTTCGTACAGATCCCAGTACCTTTTGTCGCTTTTAAGGTTTTTAAAGAATGGATTCATTTTTAACCATGGCATTTCAGGACTTTTGTTTTTAAAGGCTTTTTCAAGCCAGACAAATGCAGAATCAATCTCTCCAATCCCGCTGTAATACCAGCCTACATAATATTCCGGGCTTCCTGCCAGAGTTACATTACTTCTTGTAATAAGCTGATCAATAATCTCTTTGGACTGACTATACTGATCTGTTTTATAATAAGCCAATGCCAGATCTGCCAGATATCTCGGTATCTTCATTTGCGGATCTCCGGATTTCATTGCAGATTCCAGATATAATTTAGCTGAATCAAAATCCTGGAACCAGATTAAAGCGGTTCCCAGGTAGACAGGTGTTTCCTCCAATAACGTGAGATTCTTATTTTTATAATTATAAGCTTCCTGATCCCTGCCTGATAAAATCAATGATTTTAAATACAACTCTCCATTCATGAATTCTCTGGGTTCCATTGCCTTGTTGAAATACAGGTTGGCACTTTCCAAACGATTCATTTGCAAAAAAAATTCGCCAATTAAATCATTGACACCGGAAGTCGCTATATTTGGAGCCAGCTCCTTCACTTTTAAATATTCTTTTTCAGCTTCAATATAGTCCCATCTGCCCCATTCATAAATATTACCCATTGCAAAATGAGCTAAACTATTGTTTTGATCCAGTTTAAGAGCTTTTTCAATGAATGGCAATGCATTTTTTATTGCTGTCTGCATGTCATTTAAACTGACAGGAGATACAGCTGTATACATTGAAAAAATTCCTACTGCCGCATAAGCATCTGCATATTCAGGATCTAAACTAATGGCTTTCAATGCTGAATCCAGTCCTTGATTTACACTTATATCGCCTCGTGTAGCAAATAAATATGCATGCTGTGTTCTTCTCAATGATACTGATAGGACCATGTTTACTTTCTCCCGCGGGGTATGCGAGAGAAGGTATATATGTGATCTCTAGGAGCTTTAACCTCCCCTCCAATGCAGTCGCAGAGCTAATTCCCCGACCTAAGAAGAGAAAGAGCCTCGAATTTTTTTCCTTAGCGGCGATTTCCTTTACTTTGTCGTAGGTCTTCTCAAGAACGCCTTCCACAAT
>CAZLCF010000212.1:0-5439 GCA_964557905.1 uncultured Rikenellaceae bacterium
GCTACAGGTCGCGGTGAAGACGTGATAAAATCATGTGCCTCATATTATATGGTCCTGAGGATGAAGGAAGGACGCACGCCACAGCAGGCCTGTGAAGATGCCCTGCAAATGATAGTGGACCATTACAGGAATGTAAATCCTGATTATTACCCAGGTGAAAAATTTGTAGCTATTAACAAGTATGGTGAAACTGGCTGTGCCACGATGAAGGGCAACCGTAATCCGCAAATGTCGGTCAGAACTGATAAGGGTTACAGCAGGTATGATGGAGTTGTGGCATTTCCAGGGAAGTGACGTTAGAATTCAATGTTTTACAATTATCTGGGAATGATAATAATTGTCAGTCTGTATTCTGATAAGGTAAATTCCCTTTGGAAGATTCCTTAAATCAATCTCATGGCTTCGGTCCCCGGTGAACTCACAGATCAGCAGGTCTCCTTTTAAGTTGAGTATCTCTATTCTGCTCAATCCGGAATATTCATCATTAAAATTAATGTTCATTTTATCCTTTGTGGGATTGGGATACATATTAATCTCGTTAATTCTTTCGGCTATAATCTGCAGGTTAACAAGATTTGAAAATATTGTTAATCCAGGCACTGACGGATTAGTAACAGCCCAATAGTATGATCCCGAATCGGACGGTTTCAGGTCAATCAGCTTAATTCTTCCATTATCTTTTTCCAGCAAGATATTCCCGTCCTTATACCATGTATATATATTATTAACACCTCCTGCGGTAATACTGAAATCGAATTTTGAACCGCTTTTACAGATTGTATCGATCCTCGATCCGAGGCTATCCTGTGGTGAATAAATAAAAGACTCACAATCAAAACTGACATTTGGAGCAAGATCTTCAAAGGTTAACCGGTTTCCACTGATGTCAATACTATCCACGTAGGGAATTTCCAGTTTTGGCAATCCGTCAAGGTCATTATCATTTAATTTAACAATCCTTGTGTAGCTGAGCCTGTTAATTGCATCCGGGACGGAACCTGAAAAATGATTATTGTTTAAATATAATCCCCATAATGATGGAAGATTGCCTATCTCGTTAGGAATAGTGCCGCTTAATTCATTATTATTCAGATCAAGTCGATTCAGTTTGGACAATCTGTCAATCTCAACAGGAATACTCCCTACAAGCTGGTTATTATCAAGATATAAACCGGCCAGGTTTGCTAGATTGAGTATTTCCTCCGGTATTGAACCTGTAAGATTATTATCTGAAAGTTCTAATGTTTCAAGTCTGGAAAGGTTACCAATTTCGGCAGGAATAGAACCGCTAAGGTTATTCCGGGTCAGATCCATATCTTCAAGTTCAATAAGATTCCCGATCTCAGGCGGGATTGATCCGCTAAGCTGATTGCCACCTAAACCCAGATACCACAGGCTATCCAGATTAAACAATTCCAACGGGATATTACCGGTAAAACTATTATTACTGAGGTTTAAGCTCCTGAGATGAATAAGATCGCCTAATTCCGGTGGAATTGTGCCATCAAGCTTATTAAATGCCAATCCCAGGTATTTGAGTTTAGGCAGAGCACCTATCTCAGGAGGGATAGATCCGGTAAGCTTATTACCTCCAAGTCCTAATGATGTCAGGTTTAGCAGGTTGCCTATTTCCTTTGGGATTGTTCCCTCAAGTTCATTAGCTCCCAGATTTAATACACTCAGGCTAGTCATGTTACCTATTTCCGGTGGTATATTGCCGCTCAGCTTATTGTTGTCCAACCAGGCATCAACCAGGCCGGTAAGATTTCCGAACTCTGGCGGAATAGGACCTGTCAGCTGGTTCATATAAAGATAAAGTGTAGTTAGCTTTTTAAGATTTCCGATTGCCGAAGGTATAGATCCATTGATGCTAGTGCCATACAATGTAAATGAAGTGAGATTTATCAAATTGCCAATTGAAGCAGGTAAAGAACCTGATAGTGATCTGCAGCGTAAAACCAGTGTTGAAAGATTTGTACAATTGCCTATTTCATTTGGAATAGCACCTGCAAGATATTCTGAAGATAAGGTCAGGATGGTCAGCTTGGTAAGATTTCCTATTTCAACAGGAATAGAACCGGCGAAACTCCCACTAAGGTATAATTCAGTAAGCTCAGTCAGATTGCCAATTTCCTTTGGCAAAGTACCTGATATGCCGACTAAAGCAAGAAGAAGCTTTGTAACCCTGTTATTTTCTACGGTGATCCCGTACCATTTTGAAATTGGTTGAGAACTTTGCCATCTTGTTATGTTCCCCAATGCGGGGAAAAAATTCCAGCCGGGTCCGCCTGTAGAATTGTAGACAGAGACAAGAGCCAGCGAATCCTGTTCTCTCTGGCTGAGAGATGGTAATGAAATTAAAAATAAGATCAGAAAAAGACAATTTCGCCTTTTCATTGGAACAACCGACAAATAAAATATACAATGCTCTTTAATGACATTTTATTAAAATTCTTTCATTGATCCTTAACACAGCGGACTGAATAGCCATTCTCCTTTGTGGCAACAGGACTATGAATTGCCTGATAATCAGCGTAAATAATTATTTCCCATACTAAGCTCGTTCTGGGATCAAATGTACTCCACCAGTACCCGCTGTTCCCAATTGAGCTGAAACGTCCTCCGCCTGTAAAACGGTTACCGCCGGGAAGAGCCGTGAAGCCGCTCTCGTTAGTGGCTCCTGCATTAGGTCTTCTCCAATGATTGAATCCGGCTTCCTTCAGTTTTCCTCCGGCTTCGTAAATTCCCAGAAAAGTGATCATCGTGTACCATTCAGCTTCTGTTGGCACATGCCATCCGGAAGGGCACAGCCTGCCGGTTTCGACTGCAAAATAATTATAGAGCGCACCATAAACTGCTTTATAATTAAAAATCTCCGGATCGTTGTTATACCAGCAATAACCTGGAACTGTCAGATTCGACCATTTATCGCCATCAGTTACCTGGGGTATCGGTTTACCATTATTTAACCGGGTTGTTTTGAGGTTTTCTGCCATCCATGTTTGAGTTCCTATCTTTACTGTCCTGTAAGTATTTCCGTCTTCATCAGTTACAGAGCCATATTCAACAGCAGTATTAAAATTTATCTCTCCTGAAAGTGAAGTGACAAATGTTCTATCCTCTCCATATGTTGTCCCGCAGAGGCTGACAGCTTTGACGCGATAATGATACCTGGAATCTGCATTCAAGCCTGAAACAGATGCATTTACCTCAATGTCAGTATTTCCCCCTATTTTATCCGGAATAACATTTATTGTTTTATCGTAATTAATTGTAGCCCCAAACTCGAACGAAATCGTAGTCACCTGGTTCTTCGGATCAACAATTCCGGAAAGAATTGCTTCTGATTCACTTATTACTGTTGCATCACCAGTTGTGGCGTCAGGAGAAAGATCATTTATTTCGCAAGAAGTCAAGACAATCATCAGGAATGACAGAGCCGATAACGAATATCGAAGCATGACCACAATCAACAGATATGTGACAATTATTTATCACAAGTTACAAGTTTTCAGGATAATAATAAAAAAGCAATCCTTTTGAGATTGCCTTTCTGTTATTATTATTCACGTACCGCGTGCCGCATGCCGGTCGCCGGTTGCCTTATTCTATTTCACTTTAATACTTTTGTCATACAGTGTTTGCCAGTCTTCCATTTCGGTGGACATTACTGATTTATCGGCAGTCTTTCTTTCAAGCTTTTTGATAACATAGGTATTTTCTCGTCTTGCATCACCTTTTTTGCTTTCGAAATAATCAACCCAAGCAATAAAATATGTTACTTTATTAGGAGCCAGCAAATCAGTAATAATGAATCCTACATCTTCGTCCCTTAAAACATAGTTGTTATGATGCTCCTCCCAAACATCAACATAATAATTACGATAATCAAGGTGTGAAAAAACTACCTGGCCGTTATCATCAGTAAATCCCTCAGCAACCATATTCTCTTCACTATCCCAAGATGTTAAATCCGGATACAAGATTACACTTGCGTTACTTACCGGGTATTCATCATAGTATTCAAGAACGTCTATTACGAGCATTGATGGAATTAGAACTTCAATGGTAATTGTTGCAACATCAGAAAGGCCTGATTTAGAAAAAGCGGTAAGCTTAACTTCATATCCACCTGATATTGTAAACGTATGAACAGGATTCTCGTCATCTGAAACATATCCATCACCAAAATCCCATTCAAACCTGTTCGCATTATGAGAATCGTTTGTAAAATAAACTTCATCTCCAACCTCTATTTCAACATTATCAGTAAAAAAATGGGCCTCTGGTGTAGATTCGCAGGAAAAGAGTATAAGTGGCAGAACCAGAGACAGATAGATTATCCTTTTCATCTTAAAATCAATTGATTTTAAAAGGCTGGCAGGAACCTGCATGTAAGTGTTTTCATGCTTATCAGCCTTGTTTATGGAATTAGCCAGTTTCATTGCTTTAAGTGTTGGTATCTGTCATAATAAAGTCAAAATGTGTGCCATGTTTAAAAAATGTCTCTTTAAAAAAATATAATTATCTTTGCACTCCTATAAAAATAAGCTTCAGAATGATAAAGATAACATTTCCTGACGGATCAGCAAAGGAGTATAATAATGGGATAAACAGCCTTGAAATTGCTGAAAAGATCAGTCCGCTACTGGCAAAAGAAGTTTATGCTTCAACAGTCAACGGAGAGGTATGGGATCTTACGCGTCCTATAAGCAAGGATTCTACCCTGAAGCTTCATAAATGGGATGATGAGGCCGGAAAACATGCATTCTGGCACTCGTCCGCACACCTTATGGCCGGAGCTCTTGAACTGCTCTACCCGGGAATAAAATTCGGGATTGGTCCCGCCATTGAAATGGGATTCTACTATGATGTTGATCCCGGTGACGGGAAAGTCATTACTGATGCCGACCTGCAGGCTGTTGAAGACAAAATGAAGGAGCTTGCGGCAAAAAACCTTGCCTTTATAAGAAGGGAAGTCAGCAAAAAAGAGGCTCTCGACATTTTCACAAAAAAAGGAGACGAATACAAAACCGAGCTTATAAGCGAGCTTGAGGATGGAACAATTTCATTGTATACCCAGGGCGATTTCACCGATCTGTGCCGCGGACCGCACCTTCCCTCAACCGAACCGATAAAGGCAATCAAGCTGACAAGTGTTGCCGGTGCATACTGGAGAGGAAATGAAAAACGCAAGATGCTTACAAGGATATACGGCATAACATTCCCCAGACAAAAAATGCTGGATGAATATCTTGTATTCCTTGAGCAGGCAAAAATAAGGGATCACAGGCGCATCGGAAAGGAACTTGAACTTTTTACATTTTCCCCGAAGGTAGGAATGGGTCTTCCTCTCTGGCTTCCGAAGGGATCAGATGTCAGACAGAAGCTGATAGATTTCCTGACATCAATTCTGAGAAAAAGAGGCTACAAGATTGT
>CAZLCF010000213.1:0-5416 GCA_964557905.1 uncultured Rikenellaceae bacterium
GAGGAAAGATGGTATACCATCTGCCTGCAGTATGATGCGACAGCTCACACCCTTGTTTTATATGCAGATAGTGATCTGGTAGCACAAATTACAGATGTATTACCTCAGGATGATTCCGGAAACACCAATAAGCTCTTCTGGGGAGGGCAGGATGTTGATCCATCCAATGGGCAGGGCGACTTATATTCCGAAACGAGTATAGTTATAGCCTGCCAGGACTGGCTCCGGAGGAAGTTAACACTAACCGAGATTCAGGAATACCAGGGAAATCTTGATTCTGAAACAGCACTGTTTTTTTCATCAAGGATCAATTCAAATTCAGTTATTGATGGTTCAGGGAATGGCCATGATGGAATAAATGGTAATTCTCCTGTTTTTTTGACCGAAGTTTATAGTGATGGTTCAGACTTCAATGAACCAGTGCATGTTAATGATGATTTATATGTGGCAGGCAATCTTGTAGTTGGAGGAACCATAACGGGAAGTATAAAAATAGATACTATACATGTTTCTCAAATAACCGGTCTGCTGGGTGATGGTTATTCACTCAGGTTCCCTGATATTCTGGATAACCTGGGAATTCTTGATGTAAACGGAATTGGCAGCAACCATGTAGTTGTTTTGAATGGGCCGGGTTATGATGTAGAAGCTATTGAAAACTATAATGCAGGCGGAGAGCGGGATGATCTCCCGGGACGATCAATGGAGAATCCGATTATTTTTGAAGCTGATAATACAAACCAGACATGGCTGTCTGATATGGAATCATGGTTCAATGAATCAGCACCTGCTCCTAAGGATTTAGCAGTAATTATTCCTGATGTTGGTGGTATTGAATCAATACGATGGAATTGCACTTCATTTAAACCTGGCGGTTATGAACCAGGGGTGGATAACAGAACCAGATTTACACTAAATAACAGTCAATTGCCAGATATCATTCTGCAAATTAATTTACAGGAACCTGATCCGTTTGGTACTGAATGCTCAATGAATTTGGAAAACGATCCTGATGAGGTATTATTTGATGGACAGAAGTTTGGATGTCCCTCGCTGGTGGTTGATACAGCGCAGCAAGTTATGACCTTAACATGGGATTTTAAGGAAGCCAAAGGGATCTGGACATATTTTAGCAGATATTTTCAGGGTTATGATAGCAAATTTCAGGTCGTGGCCAGCTGGATGACGGATCATGGAATTAAACAAAGTACGTTTGATGAATGTTTTCCTCTCCATTTTCAACATCTTACAGGTTTTGGACTTGATAAGAAAACGATTCTTCAAGTGAAGGTTTGGTATGTCAGGATGAGAGAACAATAGTTTGCGTTTCATTTTTTTGTGGAGGAAAACTTTCAAGAAAGAAAGCTAATCAGGTGTTGAAATATTCATCTAAAAGATTTCGTAAAGTTAAAAACTTGAAATTATATTAACCAGGTCAGAAGGTGTTCGGGTTGCTCTCTAAATTTATCCATCTAAGTTTAGTGTGAACTAGCAGTTTTTCAGAAAATGAGAGAGGGTGATTGGATCAATATTCAAAGTCAGATTGAAACAAGCTCTGGCCAAAAATTTAATGCTCTGGAGGCACAAATAATTAGGATTACCGACAAAGCAATCCTAATAGAGTGGGATGATTTTGCGTCTGGATATGATAGAGCATATAAAGCTTGGATTGCCAAATCTAATATTACCATTTTCAATACTGAAGATATTGAAGTTAATAATCAGACATTTGATTAATAATAAAAAAGGCGGTACACATTGTCTCGCTGCATTTCCTCGTGCTAAAAGGATTTATGTCTCGCTGCACTACTTTTTGAAGTAGTAAAAGAAGGAAATGCCGCAGTATCAAATATCGGAAATATTTAATAAAATCCTATATAACATAGAATAAAAAAGCCCCCGGATGCTGATTCCGAGGGCTTCGCTGTATCCTAGAACTGAGATGCTATTGTATAACCCAATCAGTGTATATTGAAGTGGTAGTCCCTAATTTTGCTAATTCATCCATCACAGGTTTCATCTTATCACTTGCAGCTTGTCCAATTTCATTTAAATTACCATCCTCCTTAAAGAATTTGTCCCTATCTGCTACAGATTTCCAAGATATCATCACACCATAGCAATTTACACTTTCCCCTCGTATACCTTTTAGTAAATAACAATTCCCCTGAAAATTTTTTTCATATTCAGGAACTACTTTATTTTTATAGACCTCTAAAAATTGATTCATAGTAACATTTGGATCAAGATTTATAGTCATAACATGAAGACCAAAGCATGTCCCCTTTGGTAAGGTTTGACAAGATGTATTTCCTGCTATAAGGATCACAGCAGCAATTAAAATTAGTTTTTTCATAATCAAATAATTTAAAGGTTAGAAATATTGTTTATTATCAAAGTTACACCTTGTTTAAATCAAAATCAATTTTATTTTAACATGTCAATTAATTAAATTAAAACCGTATATAACATTATAATGGTTTGACCTCCGGAGATAGGCATGATTATAATATCCTCTGACAATCAAAGAACTTAAAAGAAGGCGACACCTGATTGAAATTTGATATGATTTATTTTCAATACAAACTACCACTGATAAGGTATAAGAATTTTAGTCACACTACCCACTAACTACCCCTGTTTTTTCAACGATCTCCGCTGAGGTGGAGAATTATACTACCCAAATACGATCGTGGTTAAAATAAGGGTACTTCCAAAGTCACCTGCAACATTTATATTTTCATAAAGTCATTTTTTGAGGAAAAGAGGCAGTCCTATTTGAAATATCGCTGCATTTCACCCTCGTGCTATGGGTCTTGAAGGACTGCCTCAAATATGGTTGTATGACCATTATAACTTAAAAAAGCGTCACCCTTATACCAATGTCTGTTTTGCCGTTTATGGCAAATGGAAGGCCCCTGATCCAAATTTACGAAATAATTCCGATACGAATCAGTAAGGTTTTGATTTAATAATCATTTCAGGAATTAGTAACTTTGATAATAACACTAACTAATTTTAAATTAATAACTAATGCCTGTAATTATGAAAAAGGTTATTTTTCTAAGTTTGGTTGTAGCATTGGTAATTGCAAGTTGTACTCAAGAAAAGGAATCCCCTATTGAGGGAACATGGCAACTGATATCAGGTAAAGACGTAACACCAGATACCGTTTATAATTATCCTGTATCAATTAACGGTAAGTATATGAAAATCATTGACAAAAGGTATTTTTCCACCGTTTGGCAGGATACAACAATTAATAAATCTGATGGGTCGTACGCTGGATTCAATGGGGGTACTTACACATTTGAGAATGGAATATATACTGAAGAGGAGATGTACTTTATTCTCCCCTCAAATATTGGAAGTAACCCTGCATTCAAAGCAGAAATTAAAAATGACACATTGGTATTGACATATATTTTTAAGAAGGCCGCTGATGGATATTTTAGTATTGAGAAATGGAAGAGATTAGAATAGTCTCAGAAATTAACCAATAATGACAATAGCTTATTACCAGCCCTCGGAAATCAGCTCCGGGGGCTTTTTATTTAGAATTAAAATTGACTTTGGCTTAAACAAGGTGTAACTTTGAGTTAGCAGAAAAAATGCTGTTTTCTGTCAATTATAAAAGAATTTAGGGAGATATTATGAAAAGTGAAACTATAAGGAATCGTATTCCATATATCGGAGCGGGACTTGTCATCTTGACGACTTTGATATTGACTTTTATAATAATTCCGGCTATCATCATAGACAAAGAGCCTGGATTACAACACGAAGCGGCAATCAAAATGATAATTGTCACTATAATCCTCCATCTGCTAATTTGTTATGCTTTCAGGGAGATGATTATTGTCAATAAAAGAGGTGGTCGTTTAAAAAAAATAGTCTTTATCATTACCGGAATCGGATTGTTAATATTAGGCCTTTTTTTATCAGATGGTGCTTTTGCTGGGTTAAAGTGGTTTATGCCGTCATGGAATGAAATGTCAGGTCATGCCTATATGCAGTTTGTAGCAATTTCATGGTTTATTTGTGTCGCCAATGACGTTATTGCCGGTATATTAGTTTTTATTGCACTTTTTTTACTGCCCAAAAAGGTGAATATAAAGTAATTCATTAATAACAATAACTTATTGCCAGCCCTCGGAAATCATCTCCGGGGGCTTTCTTTTTATGATATTGTGGTGTCCTGCAATATCTATTACAAAGTATAAGAATTTTTAGTCACCCTACTTACCACCTACCCCTGTTTTACCAACGATCTCCCCTAAGGTGGAGAATTATATTGCCCAAGTACGATTGTGGTTAAAATAAGGGTACTTATAAAGACACCTGTAACATTTATAACTTAAAAAAGCGGCACCCTTATACCAATGTCCGTTTTGCAATCTAACAATAAGGCAGAATAGAATGTGCCGCTGAATCAAATGTCGGAGAGAATTTATTTATGATTTTACGCTGACAAAAAAAATGATAATGTTATTTCACCCGGACATATTTCTCAGTACTGTATTTCTCCGGCAATTTCCAGTTTTCGTCTGCAGGCCATTTCTGAATAAGTGTATCATTGCGGACTTCCAGTAATATCATTACTTTAACCGCATCCGGAGAATATTCGGAACGATATAATGTATTTTCAGTAAACCTATCTCCCTCAAGTGTATAGGTTGCTGCACCATAATTGTCAGTAACAACAGTATCCTGTTTGTACTGACCAACCCAGGCAACATATTCCTTTGAAAAAAGCTTGATTTGATCTATGGTTAAATTACCAGGAAACTGATAAGTCACTGTATCACTTAAGTACCAGTTACCGTAGATAAGTTTCCATGCACCCTCAACAGGTGATTTTTTTTCTTGCACACAACTTCCGATTATCAATAAAATAATCAGACCTAAAAAAACTGTTTTCTTCATAGTCATAAGTTTAAGTTGATAAATTAAAATTAGCTGTAATTTGTTCATCAAAGTTACGACAGTAGAAAGCCAAAGTCAAATTTATTTTCGCAGGCCAACTAACTAAAATAAAGCTATATATAACATTAAAATATTGTGGCCACCAGTAACGATCCCTCATTAAGATCCTGTTATTAAAATGGTAATAGAATGCATCTCCTCATAGAATTATCCCTCAAACCAACAAAGAACTTTAAAAGAAGGCGACACTTGATTGGAATTTGTGAAAGTCAATGTCAAATCTGCAATACAATCCTGTGTGGAAAGTCTGATTAATAGAAAGTGTCGCCTTGTATCTTAAATTATAGTTTGTAACACGTTTTATACAGCTTATCAAATATAAACCAATATTTTTAAACCATGAAATATAAATCTGCCAAAAAACCTGAAAGATGCCCGGAATGTGGCTCTGAAAAAATTGCAGAGATACTTTATGGACTGCCAGCTTTCT
>CAZLCF010000214.1:0-5383 GCA_964557905.1 uncultured Rikenellaceae bacterium
CCTGGTGAGGAAGCAGCGCTGCCGGTAACATTGTTCATCCAGAAAGATAATATACTGGATATTACAGTGAAAGCAGAAGGGAATGATCTTGTAAGGTTTAAAGAAAGTACAAAGAGTATAACAGCATCCGGTACCGGAGAAAAAGATACCGAGTTTACATTTATTGCAGGAGAAAAAACAGGGATCGCAAAAATCAAAGTGACAGCATCAGGGGGCGGAGAAACTGCAGTTTATAAGATGGAAATTGAAGTCAGAAGCCCTAATCCTTCGGAAATAAGGGCAGAGCTGAAGGTCCTTAGGCCTGGAGAAAAATGGGAAACAACCTTTAAGCCTTTTGGAATTGAAGGGTCTAATTCAGCTCGACTGGAAATATCAACCCTTTCTTCAATCAGCCTTGAAAAAAGAATGGATTACCTGCTTAATTATCCCCACGGATGCTCTGAACAGCTAACATCCTGCGCGTTCCCGCAGCTATGGCTGAAAGATATTGCTGGCAATGATGCCGGTATCGCAGAAAAAACTTCATCCAACGTTAAGGAAGCTATTAATAAGCTGATATCCCGGCAGATAGTTAATGGAGGCATTGTTATGTGGCCTGGATCGTACCAGGCCGATAACTGGATAACCTCGTATGCCGGACATTTTATGCTGGAAGCTGAGCGTCTAGGGTACAATATCACTTCAGGATTCAAACAGAAATGGATCAGTTATCAGAAAAAAACAGCCCAGGAGTGGCGTTATGATACAAGGTACAAGCAATCTGCAAATGACCAGGCATACCGGCTCTTTACCCTTGCTCTTGCCGGGCAGCCTGAAAAAGGAGCAATGAACAGGCTGAGGGAGTCGGCAGATATCCCGCAGTTATCCAGGTGGTTCCTGGCAGCGGCATATGCCACCACCGGCAGACCGGAAGCAGCAAGTGAACTGCTGGATATGAGAAGTATGGCCACCGAACCTGAATATCATTACTATTACTATGGAAGTCCCATCCGTGATAAAGCCATAATCCTGTACACGCTTACCCTGCTGAAAAATGAGGAACAGGCGCTTGTTATCCTGAAAGAGATCTGTGATAACATCAGTCAGGATACGTGGTACAGCACTCAATCGCTGGCATGGGGTCTCTTTTCATATATGAAATGGATAAATATGCTTCCGGGAAATAAGGATAGGGAGGTGAAGGTTAATATCGGGTTTAACGGAGAAAAAACTGACCAGGTTATCCTGCAAAAGCAATTATTGTCAAAGGATCTGAAGATGACCGGGGATGTTAATTCTCTTTCCGTGGAGAATAGTTCTGAAAGTCCTGTTTACGCTACCCTCGTCAGGAAAGGAATACCACTGCACTCCGATGCCACAAAGGAAGAAAAAGGATTAAGCATGAAAATTGATTATCTGAATATGGATATGAAACCGATCGATCACAGGAACATGGTCCAGGGCATTGATTTTATGATGGTCGTGAAGGTTTCCAATAGTACTTTTTCGAGGGTGGAGAATATCGCTCTTACAGAAATGGTGCCTTCCGGCTGGGAGATACAGAATACCCGCCTGTTTGAAGCAGACTGGGGCATAAAGGAAAGTACATTTGATTACCGCGATTTCAGGGATGACAGGGTTAACACTTATTTTACTCTTAACCAGGGGGAAACAAAGACCTTTGTCCTTATCCTGAATGCTGCCTATAAGGGAACCTATTTTCAGCCATCGGTATGGTGCGAGGCAATGTATACCGAAAACTGCTACGCAAGGCTTCCGGGAACAGCGGTAACAGTAACCGGAGAATAGATTGAATAGAAAACTAAAAATAGTATTGATAGCTGCCGGAGTAATAATTACTCCGGTTTTGCTTTCACCGTTACCGCGTTTCAGGGCACCATTATCAACCATTATTGAGGCAAATGACAGAACGCTTTTGGGCGTCCGCATTGCTGACGATGGTCAGTGGAGATTCCCCGGTTTTGACCAGGTTCCGGCAAAATTTGAAAAGGCACTGCTCGCCTTTGAGGATAAATATTTCTACTGGCATCCGGGAATCAATCCCGTTTCACTTGTCAGGGCAATGACACTTAACATTAAAGCAGGGAAGATCGTCAGCGGCGGAAGCACTATTACCATGCAGGTTGCGCGCATTTCACAGGGAAACAGGCCGCGTACATATACTCAAAAATTTGTAGAGATGCTATCCGCAGTGAAGCTTGAATTGTTCCGGTCAAAAAAAACTATCCTTAAAATGTATGCTGCCAATGCCCCGTTTGGCGGCAATATTATCGGGCTGGAAGCCGCTACCTGGCGTTATCTTGGGAAATCCTCAGCGGATCTGACATGGGCAGAAGCTGCTGCTCTTGCCATCCTGCCGAACTCACCATCACTTGTCTTCCCCGGCAGGAACCAGGAGATCCTTAAAATGCGTCGCGATGATCTTCTGAGAAATCTTTTCAGTAAAGGATGTTTTGATTCCATTACCCTGGCACTTGCCCTTGATGAGCCTCTTCCCGGCGAACCCGTTCCTTTGCCTGCCAGGGCGCCACACCTGACAGACTATTTCTTCCTGAATAACAGGGGTGAAAGGATCATTACAACAATAGATGCTTATATTCAGGAGCGGGCAACAGAGATAATCAATGCTCATCAGAAGGATCTTTCCGCGAACTTCATCAATAATTCAGCCTGTGTAATAATAAAAGTCGAAACAGGAGAGGTGCTGGCATATATAGGGAACAGCATGCCTGAAAACGCTGAGGAGCATGGGGGAGATGTTGATATTGCAAGGTCGTTTCGCAGTACCGGCAGTATCCTTAAACCGATTCTATATGCAGGAATGCAGAAATCCGGAGACATTCTTCCAAACACTCTTATTGCTGATATACCAACCCGGTTCCCCGGCTTCTCTCCAAAGAATTTTGATTTAAGTTTCAGCGGAGCGGTCCCTGCTTCATCCGCTCTTTCCCAGTCGCTGAACATTCCTGCGGTAAAAATGCTTCAGAAATACAGCGCCGAACGTTTTCTTGAGCTCCTGAAAAAGACGGGATTTACAACTTTTGAAAAGCCGGCAGATCATTATGGATTATCACTTATCCTGGGCGGCGGAGAGACATCCCTGTTGGAACTTTCAGGTGTATATGCCTCGCTGTCAAGAGTTTTGAGCAGATATAACAATGAAAAAAAATACTATACGGAAGATTATCATCATCCTGTCCTGGTTTCTCAGTCAGCAGGATTGCCTGAAAATACTGAAGATTCTGATCCACCTCTTTCAGCCTCATCAATCTGGCTGACCTATGAAGCTTTGAGGAAAGTGAACAGGCCTGAAGGAGAAGCCGGCTGGCAATATTTTTCATCTTCCCCGAACAGTGCCTGGAACCCTGGGCCAAGCTTTGGTTTTCGTGATGCCTGGGCAGTCGGAACAACTCCGGATTATGTTATTGGTGTATGGGCTGGTAATGCCGATGGAGAAGGGAGGCCCGGTCTGACAGGAATAGCGGCGGCAGCCCCAATACTTTTTGACCTGGTTAATATGATGGGAACCGGTGATTGGTTTGATAAACCAGCCGGGGATATGACTATGATAGAAGTATGTTCTCAAAGCGGTTTCAGGGCCGGACCTGATTGTCCCGAAACTGAAGAGATCTATGCCTGTGAAAGCGGTTTAAGAAGTGAAGCTTGTCCCTGGCACAGGATCGTTCATCTTGATAAAAGCGGAACCAGGCAGGTAAATGCAGATTGTGTTTCGACAGCTGAAATAAGGAATGAACCCTGGTTTATTCTGCCACCTGCGATGGAATATTTTTACAGGCAGAAGCATCCTGAATATAAGATGCTTCCGCCTTATGCACCAGGCTGTTCAGCAGATAAAAGCATTGCTGTCATGGAATTTATCTATCCGTCTCCCGGTATTAAGATTTTCATCCCCCGTGATCAGACAGGTCTCCGCACCAGGATAATTCCCGAAGTGGCGCACCGCAATCCTTCAAAAAAGATCTTCTGGCACCTTGATCAAGAATATATCGGAACAACCAGGTCCATTCATCAGATTGAGATACTTGCTGAACCCGGGAATCATATATTGACAGTTGTTGATGAAGATGGAAATAGTATTAAGAGTGAATTTAGTATAATTGGTAAATCTGAATAATTTAATCCTTTGTGCTCTCAGTTTGATACACACAAAGAACACTAAGGACTATTATGAAGTTGAAGCTATAATAGCGTTACGGCAATTTTTTATATCTTTATCTGAAACACCTTTTCTAATGAAAGAAACCGTCAGAATCCTTGTTGTTAGGAATGCAGTTGAAGCAAATCTCCTTGATGAGATATTAACGGAAAAAGATATCCCCCATCTTATTCGTTCATTTCACGATTCTGCATACGACGGACTGTGGCAAACTCAGTCAGCATGGGGACGGCTTGATGCACCCCCGGAATTCAAGGAAGAAATATTGAAAATTTACAGTGAAATGTCATTACCCGAAAATCTGATTGATCCGGAATAAGTAAAAAGACTTATATTTACGGGTTCCTTTTAAAAACAAGATTCCGGAAAACTGAATTGATAGATTTAAGGGTAGGAATTAAATGTCTAATATTCAGACTGATAATAGCAAACCGGGTACATTAGCCTCCGAAATTGTCCGGTCAATGATTCCGGTAATACGGAGCAGGTATTTCTATATCGGATTACTTTCGGTAATCGCAGGTGCTGCACTTAACTTCGCATCCCAGACATATCTGCATAACTATATGAATCAGGGAAAAACTCTCCCCATGCTTTCTGACCTTATTCTCGATAATCTCCCCGTAGTTGATCTTTCACTGATCTATGATCTTTTCTGCCTGGTGATTTTTATAGTTGTTGCTATCTATATCATCCATAAGAAAGATTATAATCGGCTTCCTTACATACTGTTGCTATGCGGTATCTTTTTTATTATCAGGGGTATATTTATAGTCCTTACACCTTTTGGAAATCCCCCGGAATTCCAGGGATCCGATCCTCTTTTTAACGGATGGTCCAAATTTGAGCTTGGGGTTTATCCTTCAGGACATGTTGGGAATTCCTTTCTTTTGTTATTGCTTATTAACGACAAAATCTATAAATACATCCTGTCCTTCTGTCTGTTAATAATAATATTTGCCCTGTTTTTGTCACACGGACATTATAGCATTGATATTCTTTCGGGCTTCTTTTTTGCCTATGCAATCAGGGCTTTCGGAGAAAAGTATCTTAAAGTGTTTGTCCTGGGATTTGAACCCTCAACTAACTGAAGCGATTTAACTGTGTTTCCATTTTTCAACTCTCCGGATAAGAAAATAGTTTATTACTGCAATAACTACCAATCCAAGGATAAATAGCGGATAGGCTATCTTCCAGCTTGAGGAA
>CAZLCF010000215.1:0-5375 GCA_964557905.1 uncultured Rikenellaceae bacterium
ATACTTTTATTGCATCGTCAATCCTGTTCTCTTTTAACAGGCTGTGTCCCAGCTGGTGCAGCATGTGCACCGAAAACAGGTATTCACTTTTAGCGGAATTTTTAATTTCATCGTATTTTTTCAGTCCGGCTTCAATCCCTGAGTCCTTCAAGACCGGCTCAACAGCATTTGTTACCGGTTCTCCTCTGAGGAATTCTGTTTTTACTGAGAGAGTCATAGCGGTAATTTCGTTTTCACTGTTCGGTATAAATACGATCTCATAATTGCCGGTTTTGTCAATCCATATATCTCCCGTTTTTGAATAGCTTATTCTCTCCTTTGATCTTCCGAGCGGCTCCTGTGTGGTCAGTAAACCATCGGAAAACATCACATCAAGAGACAGTTTTACAGGAGCAAACTGATAATTTCCGGCAAATTTTTTGAATTCTCCTGGTATTTCATTCAAACCGGTCTCGGGTGCTGATATTTTTTTTAAGCGGTAATACTGATGCATAATCATTTTGTCAACCTTTCCTTCTGCGCTATTCCCGGCCGATAAACTTATTTCCCGTGTGAGTTTGGGATACCATTTTCCCTGGTCGTCAGGAGGATTTAACGCCAGGACCATCCTTCCCGGAATATCGATAGCAAGTCCGCTATCCTTATAAATTAATTTAAACATCCTGTACTGTTCAATATTCATATAGCTGCCTATCATGGGCATGAAGGCATCAGGAATGATGGTTTCTGTATTTTTTAATCCGGATTTGTAATCCAGGATCTCCATTGCTGCCGGCTGAAAGGTAGCTTTTTCTCCCAGCCGTATATGACCTGCATCGACATAATTGATTTCAGAAATTGTCGCATCGACTGGTATCCAACCGGCATCACCCATATATACTTCAGTCCATGCATGCTGACCAAAACTTCCTGTATAATAATTAGTATACATGCAGCCTACTACCATTCTTGCCGGTATACCCACAGCCCTGCAGAAAGCTGTAAGCAACCTCGAGTGACCGCCGCATTCAGCCTCCTGCATTTTAAGAGTATTAATAGCTGAGATCCCTCCCGGGACTGCCCCGGCAATATTTTCGGCAATCCATTTGCTTAGTCGCACTGCCGCTTCCCATGAATCTTTTGAACCGGAAGTAATTCTTTTTGCTTCCGAAATAATAAGAGGATCGTCCGATTCTATCACCATCTCGGATTCAAGGTATTTCTTAAGCTCAGGCGATTTCCTGAAATCGGGAGGGAAAGAAGGAGCATTATTCCCGTTATACCTGGCAGGTTCAACCTCAAAAATTCCATCAATGTAACTGTCGGTCACAGTACCAGTAAATTTCTGACCAGGGGAATTAAGCGATTCAACCGATAAATTTTCGCCATATGAATTTATCTGAGCCTTAACTTTCATCCAGGTGAGGTTCATTATATCAGGTATTGCTTTGCCGAGTTTTGCAAAAAAAACATTATCCATATTCGTCAGGGTTATCCTGCTGGTGACAGATTTATCCGCAAAATAGACATGCTCTCTGCCTGCCACTATTGACTTCACATTATAGCCATCATTTTTATTGAGCCACAATGTGGTTTTGATACCTGTAGAAAAGTCAGTCTCTTCGAGAACCAGTGTATGAAAGAGAGAATCTCCCAGTGTAATATTTTCATCTGATTTCCTTGTATATCCTTTTTCCGTCACTTCTCCTTTGAGAGGATCAAAGACTTTATATTTCTTTTCCATAATACCTTTTTCTATGAAATCAGTAAAAAGATGCGGAAATCTTGTCTGGGAGGCGAAAATCACATCCCTGCCGGCCGGAATGGCTTTACTGACTACCGCAGTGGTGTTGCTGTAATAAGCAGTGTCGCCGGTGATTTTTGTTGAGGATTTAACGACTGACTGTCCATTTATTACATGCATTTCAATCTCAACAGCTCTTTCGGTTGAGGGATCAATGGCATACATTACTTTAAATCCGGCATCAACATCTGCACCGAGAAGCGACATTTTAAGGATCACATCCGAATATTCATAGCGGACCTTTTTACCGTTTAATACGCCATCGCAGTAAGTGTCAACCGAATATCCGCAGAGGACACCGTTAATCTCAACCCCGAAATAACAGGTCTGCCCACCTGTTTTACAGGGATTTGAATCCTGGGCACCTGCATTTCCTGCTGACAGGAATACACAGATAGTCAGGACAATCTGATAATAAGCATTTATTCTTTTCATGGCTTTATTTTTTTCTGTTTAATCATCTGACTGATTTCAACTCAGTAACTATTCTGGATTCAAGCCCTTTCTGATAATAATCCAGGAATCTGATAAATACATTAGCCATCGACGAGCATAACTGATCAAAGCTCAATCTTTCTTTATAATCTCTATAGTCCTGTTCTGATATTTTCACTTTTATATTTCCATTATACTCAAGTATTATATGGCTTACAACAGAAGGCTCTTTTATCACCAGGAGACTGGTATTCATCGAAAAGGCCAGAGAGATATAATTCTCATAATAAAATGGCCGTATGATATAAGTACCATGGAGGAACCTTACAAATCCAAGCAGTTCGTCCTTGTCTGATTTGATCTGTCCTGCTGCATAATGACGTTCAGTATATCCGTCACCTGCTTCAAAAATCCTTTCCGATGCAAGCCGGAACAACCTGCGGGAATTCGCCTCAAACCTCTCATGACTATAGATTGTTTTCCAGTTGATAACCACAAACAATATGATTACAACTATTGTCAGAAAATATGTGAATTTAAAGATTTCTGTATCACTTCCCATGGCAAATGAAGCCTGAAAAGTTGCCAGTCCTATAAGTAATCCAAGAACAGGGTAGATCCAGTTCCTGTACTTAATTAACTGAAGAATTCCAAGAGCAACAAAGAATAATGCCACTATTAAATAAGTAAAAACCGGTATCTGACTGATATCAGAACCATTCCTGATATAGTATGATCTTATTGCCCATTCTGCTATACCAATAACATAAGAAGTCAGGATCCCTATAGGGTAAACCCATCCGATTGACATTCTGATTTTTGATCTGTAACTCATGATTATCAATTTATTATATACTTCATTATTTTAAAACTTTACAAATATATAACTTTATATAATACAAGTCAAGTTTTTTTAAAGAAATTTTTTAAAAAGTGTGAAATGGGGATAAATTCATATTTTTACAAAAAAACAGGATGCGGATATTTAAGAATATCTCTTTAAAACCGTTTAATACTTTCGGCTTAAATTATATGGCGGATTGTCTTATCCGGGTAAAAACCGAAAAAGATGCAATTTCACTTTTTAAAGGAGATATTTCATGGAAAAAGCCCCTGCTCATAATGGGCGGTGGCAGTAACATCCTGTTTACCAGTGACATTAAAGGAACAATACTTCGCCCGGAATTCGGGGGAATAAAAGCTGTAAGAGAGGACAACGGAATTATTATTATCTCTGCTGGTGCCGGTATCACCTGGGACAAGCTTGTAGAATGGGCGGTTGAAAAAGGTTATGGAGGGCTGGAAAATCTTTCACTCATCTCCGGGACAGTTGGTGCTGCTCCTGTACAGAATATCGGTGCGTATGGAACAGAAGTGAAGGATACCATTCTCAAGGTCAGAACAATATCCGTAAAAGATGGTGCGATCCGGTTCTTCAGTAATGAAGAATGTAAATTCGGTTACAGAAACAGCATTTTCAAAAGCGGTAAGAAAGGTGAATACCTGGTAACAAGGGTTTATTTTATACTTAAAACTAATCCTGTATTTAATCTAGGTTATGGTTTCCTTAAGGAAGAGGTTTATAAAACCGGGAAAACTACACTGGAAAATGTCAGGAGAGCAGTGATAAACATAAGGAAAAGAAAATTGCCTGATCCTGAAGTTATTGGCAATGCCGGTAGCTTTTTTAAAAATCCCGTTGTAAGCAAGAAAAAAAATGAAATACTGAAAATCCAATATCCCGCTATGCCTACTTATGGTGATCAGTCAGGAGGAATAAAACTGGCAGCTGGCTGGCTTATTGAACAGTGCGGCTGGAAAGGCACGAGGATCGGCGATGCCGGAGTGCATGAAAAACAGGCGCTGGTCCTTGTTAACCATGGCAATGCAACAGGGAAAGATATATTTGATCTTTCTGAAAAAATCAGAATATCAGTTAAGGAAAAATTCGGGGTGGTGCTTGAAAGGGAAGTTGAAGCAGTTGGTTCTATTTGAATATTCTGCGTTTATCCAGCTCCTTCTGGTAATTATCGGCATAACGGTTATGTTCGGATAGCGTTCTTGAGAAGTTATGATACCCTGAAAAATCAGCCTTCGCCGCAAAATAAAGGTAATCATGTTTCTCTGCATTCAGGACTGCATCAATACCCTCAATTGTTGGACAGCCTATTGGTCCGGGAGGGAAACCCCTGTGCATATATGTATTATAAGGTGATTCGAACTTAAGATGCTGATTCAACACCCGTGTTATCGTAAAATCATTCAATGCAAATTTTATTGTAGGACAAGCCTGTAAAGGAATTCCTCTTCTAAGCCTGTTCAGGTATACTCCAGCAATCTTTGGCTTTTCATCTGCTTTGGCAACTTCATCGTCAATTATTGATGCCAGAATGGACACTTCAGTTTGAGTAAGCTTTTCAGCTCTTGCTTTTTCAAGGCGTTCATCATTCCAGAATTTGTTATACTCCTTAAGCATTCGCGAATAGAGTTCTCCCGGGTCAGTGTTCCAGTAAAACTCATAAGTATTTGGTATAAAAACAGATATAACATTCTCCCTGGTAAATCCGTCCTTGTTGTAATTAGCCGGATCGGAAAGGAAATCCATGATCTGGGCAGAATCAGCTTCAATCTGTCCTCCTATTCTTGCTGACAGGTCATGGAGGTACCGGATATTGTTGAAAGTGACCCTGACAGGCGTCTGCCTGCCTGATCTCAGAAGATTTATCAGTCCAATATAACTTAAGTCCTTTTCAATTACATACCGTCCGGGTTTAATCAGTTGCGGGTATTTCTTCTTTTGGGCAACCCATCTCAAAAAATCCTGATTTTCAATGGTCGTGTTTGACCTGATTGAATCAAGAACCTGTTCCCACGAAGAGCCTGTCGGTATCAGGAGGACTGACCTGTCACCCTCAGGTTTTATGCCATTACCATATAATAACCTGTAAATAATGAAGATACAGATTATCAGCAGGATCAGGACTGAAAATATGATATATCTGAATTTGCTCATGCCTTTTCTTCAGGAGAAACCGCAAATTTACCGATAATGTAATTAAGTACAAAAACCGTAGCAAAACCCTTTTTCTCCCCATCTCCCCATCTCCCATTCTCCCATTCTCCCATTCTCCCATTCTCCCCCTCCCTCAAATATTTC
>CAZLCF010000216.1:0-5357 GCA_964557905.1 uncultured Rikenellaceae bacterium
GAAAAAGGGCTTGATCTCATCTCAGATTCGGTTGAGGATGCAAGCTTTTTCATCCTTCCTGATGTGGGATCAAAAATAGCCGAGCTCGAAAAATCGGGAAAAAATGACCGGGAAAAACTTAAAATAAAGGATGAGCTTCTGCAGGACTATTCTGTGAAGTCGGAGAGGGTTCATACAATGACACAACTGCTCAAGGCCTGGACTCTCTTTGACAGGGATGTGGAGTATGTCGTCATGGATAACAAGGTTAAGATTGTAGATGAACAAACAGGAAGGATTCTTGAAGGCAGAAGGTACTCCGACGGGCTTCATCAGGCAATTGAAGCAAAGGAAAATGTAAAAGTGGAGGCGGCAACACAAACTTATGCAACAATAACCCTGCAGAACTACTTCAGAATGTATCATAAACTTGCAGGAATGACTGGTACGGCAGAAACGGAGGCTGGAGAGTTCTGGAATATTTATAAACTTGATGTGGTTGTCATTCCGACAAATGTGCCTGTCATCAGGAATGACAGGGAAGACATCATCTATAAAACAAAAAGAGAGAAATATAACGCCGTCATTGACGAAATATCGGAAATGTATCGTCAGGGGCGGCCTGTACTCGTTGGTACGACTTCTGTTGAAATATCTGAATTATTGAGCAGGATGCTGAAGATGAAAGGTTTAAAGCATAATGTTCTTAATGCAAAGCTGCATCAGAGGGAAGCTGAGATCGTCGCCGAAGCTGGTAAAACAGGTACGATTACCATAGCTACCAACATGGCAGGACGAGGCACTGATATCAAGCTTACTGATGAGGTGAAAAGGGCTGGAGGACTGGCAATTATCGGTACCGAAAGGCATGAATCACGCCGGGTAGACAGGCAGTTACGAGGACGTGCAGGAAGACAGGGTGACCCGGGTTCTTCACAGTTCTTTGTATCGCTCGAGGATGAACTGATGAGGCTCTTCGGATCGGAAAGGATAGCAGGTATCATGGACAGGCTCGGTCTGAAGGATGGTGAGATGATCCAGCATTCTATGATCACAAAATCCATAGAACGTGCACAGAAGAAAGTTGAAGAGAACAATTTCGGCATCCGGAAGAGGCTTCTTGAATATGATGATGTTATGAACTCCCAGAGAGAGGTCATCTACAAGAAAAGACGTCATGCCCTTCTGGGAGAACGGCTGAGCGTGGATGTTGCAAATTCTATGTTCGATGTCACGGAGACTCTTGTGGAAACATATCACAAGGAAGGAGATTTTGAAGGTTTTGACTATGATCTTATACGTTCATTTTCAATGGATTCACCTGTACCATCACAGGATTTCCTGAAAAGCCAGGCAAATGAGATCACCGAAAAAGTTTATTCAAAAGTTCTGGAAACATACAGGAGGAAAGTAGAGTCAATATCCCAGCAGGCATATCCTGTACTTAAAGATGTCTATGAAAGGATGTCACATGTTTACGAGAACGTGGTTGTTCCCATATCAGACGGTGTTAAGGTGTTCCAGGTTGTTACAAATCTTAAGGCAACCGCGGAATCGGAAGGCAAAGAGCTTGCAAAAGCTTATGAAAAAACTGTCGTTCTGGCAACAATTGATGAGGCATGGAAAGAGCATCTCCGTGAAATGGATGAGCTTAAACAGTCGGTTCAGAATGCTACCTACGAGCAAAAGGACCCGCTTCTTATTTACAAGTTTGAATCCTTTGAATTGTTCAAGACAATGCTTGACAAAGTGAATAAGGATGTTGTCAGTACATTAATGAAGGGATACATTCATACACAGGATCCGGATCAGGTAAAAGAGGCGCAGCGGCGGCGTCAGGTTGAGAATTTGAGAACATCAAGGACTGATTTTGCAACAGGTGGAGGAAGCGGTCAGGACAAGGATCAGAAAACAGAACCGGTAAGGGTTGATAAGAAAGTGGGACGAAATGATCCATGCCCCTGCGGCAGCGGTAAAAAATACAAACATTGTCATGGAATGCAGCAGGCTGCAGGAGCCCAGCCTGCTTCATAATTTCAGTATTGTCTGGCTTCTTCCACTGCTTTTTGTATCCTCGAATAAACTGTCTGGTTAACAGGGACTAGCGGAAGCCTTAAATTATTCTGACAAATATTCATAATGCTGAGAAAAGCTTTTATTCCTGAAGGATTTCCGTCTGCAAAACATAATTCTATCAATTCAATAAGGCGAAACTGAATCTCACGGGCGGCCTTAAAATCATTCTTGACTAAATGACTGACAAGCTTACTGCATTCCGCAGGATAGGCATTGGCAAGGACAGATATTACACCTGCTCCACCTGCCGCCATTATCGGTAAAGTAAGCATATCATCCCCTGAAATAACAAGGAAATTTTCGGGTTTCCCTTTTATTATCCGCATTATCTGAGCCAGGTCACCTGATGCTTCTTTTACAGCGATAATATTTTTACATTCATGGGCAAGCTTAAGGCAGGTATCAGATGTGATATTACAGCTTGTCCTTCCCGGTACATTGTAAATGATCAATGGTAAAGGACTGGCAGCCGCTATAGTTTTAAAATGCTGAAAAATCCCGCTCTGGCTCGGTTTGTTATAGTAAGGGGTAACAGATAATATTCCGTCGACACCCTCCAGGTTTAATTCACTGATGGTGTTGATTACCTCTTGTGTATTGTTGCTGCCTATACCAACTACCAGCGGTACGCGGTTATTGGATGCCTGGGTGACATAGGATAGTACAGCCTTTTTTTCATCCCTTGTCAGGGTTGAGGCCTCTCCGGTTGTACCCATAACTACAACGTAGCTTACGCCGCCTTTAATTACATGATTAACCACACGACCCAGAGCATCAAAATCTATACTTGAGTCGCTATTAAATGGGGTGACTATAGCCACGCCGGTACCTTTGAATTTTTCCATATTTAATTTTTGTGAGCTTGCCCGGATGATCCTGAATTTATCATTTCCAGATAATGAACAACATTAGTAAGGTAGTCTTCAACACGGACTGGCTTTTTTAATTCTATCATCAGATCAAATGCTGAATTGTTTGTCTCCATGTCGTACAGTCCAACTTTAAAACTGGCTTTGGATAAGGATGAAATATAATATATCGGGAATGATTTTTCGAAATTGATGTCAATCAGAATGTCGAACATATTATTTATAAAAGCCTCTGAATCACGTGAAACCGGCACATAGAACAAGTTTATCTCCTTGTTCCTGATACATGAAAGATACCTGAGGGCTGTGTACTGGTTTGGAAGCTCTTTCCCAGGGTAATATCCAAGGATAGTAACATTTATACCCCTTTCATTCATTTTCTGATGAAACCTTGACAGACTGCCGAAATCCTCAGGATTAGAGGCATCCCATACAATTCCAATGCTTTTTATCCGGCTGATATTCGTGTAATATACTTTTCTCCTGACCTTTTCAACCTTCTTTGAAAGAATTGAATTTCCTATTTTCAGCCTGAACTCCCTGAATAATTCCATAATGCAAACCTAACAGTTTTTTGTCAATCTCATCAGAGCAAAATTATTAATCTTCACCTATTAATTCCAAAAAATCATTTTCATTTATCAGAGGGATACCAAGCTCAGCAGCCTTTTCCTTCTTGGAAGGACCCATCTCTTCTCCCGCAAGAATAAAAGATGTATTTCCTGATAATGATGTGGAATTCCTGCCTCCGTTCTTTTCGATCATCTCTTTATACTCTTCCCTGGTATGTTTCCTGAACACACCAGAAATGAGAATGGACTTTCCTTTCAGCCTGTCGCTTATATACTTTTTATTACCTTCTTCATTAAGCTTTAATCCGTACGATTTTAACCGGTTAATTATTAATATGTTATCTTCATCAGCGAAGAATGAGATTATACTTGAAGCTATTTTTGGACCTATTTCCCGGATGCTGGTCAGTTCTTCCTGATTTGCTTTTATCAGGTCATCTATTGACCTGAATCTTTCTGCAATTGTTTTGGCAACAGTTTCGCCCACATGCCTTATGCCAAGCGCAAAAAGAACTCTGTTATAAGGTGTTGTTAATGAGGCTTTTATGCTATTTATTATATTGAATGCTGATTTTTCACCCATGCGGTCCAGCGGGATAAGCTGTTCAGCTTTGAGCTCATACAGATCTGCGTAATTTCTGACCAGATTATTTTTAAAGAGCAGGTCAATAGTCTCTTCGCCAAGACCATCGATATCCATTGCCTTTCTGCTGATGAAATGTTCAATCCTTCCTTTAAGCTGTGGAGGACAATGAAGATAGTTTGGACAAAAATGATTTGCCTCTCCTTCATTCCTGACCAGTGCAGTACCGCATTCAGGGCAGCTGATAATAAATTCTATTTCCCTGCTGTTTTTATTCCTTGATGAATGGTCAACACCAACAATCTTTGGAATTATCTCTCCGCCCTTTTCAACATAAACCATATCGTTAACATGCAGGCCGAGAAGGGCTATCTGGTCAGAATTATGCAATGTAGCACGCTTTACGGTTGATCCTGACAGGAAAACCGGTTCAAGGTTTGCAACTGGCGTAACTGTTCCGGTTCTGCCGACCTGGTATGACACCGACAGTAGTTTTGTTGATGCCTGTTCGGCCTTGTATTTATATGCGATTGCCCAGCGGGGAGATTTAGCTGTATAGCCAAGCTCTTCCTGAAGTGCCAGGGAATTGACTTTAATTACAACCCCGTCAATGTCAAAAGGAAGTTTTTTTCGTTCTGATTCCCAGAAATTTATGAAGCTGATCACCTCTTCAATACCTCTGCAGACCCTGATGCTGTCAGAAACTCTGAAACCCCATTTCTTTGCATCCATCAGGTTTTCGTAATGGGTTTCATGAGGTAATTCTTCTGCCAGAAGAAAATAGAACATGCAGTCGAGTTCTCTGGAGGCAACGATCCGGGGATCCAGAAGCTTCAATGTCCCTGAGGCTGCATTTCGCGGATTTGCAAAAGCCGGAAGGTCAGCTTTGGTTCTTTCATTGTTCAGCCGGTCAAAAACAGCCCGGGGCATAAGCACCTCACCTCTGACAACGAATTCATCAGGGATATTTTCCCCGGTTACTCTCAAAGGTATGCTCCGGATAGTCCTTACATTAAATGTAACATCGTCACCTTTAGTGCCATCACCACGGGAAAGAGCCCTGAACAGGGTTCTGTTTCTGTATGTCAGACTTATTGAAGCACCATCGAATTTTAGTTCACAGACATATTCCACGGGTACTCCAGCTGCATTCTCCGCCTTGACGGTAAAATCTCTCAGTTCATCTTCATTATACGTATTACCGAGCGAAAGCATCGGATACATGTGATCATACTGCCTGAATTCATTCTTTATATCACTCCCGATCCTCTGAGTGGG
>CAZLCF010000217.1:0-5357 GCA_964557905.1 uncultured Rikenellaceae bacterium
GCAATCCGACAGGATCCGATCAGAAATATGCAGTAAATCAGCATGTTTGCCGTCTCTTTGCCCGTGAAAACGGAATAAAGGTTTTCGATATTGATGCAGGCATAGGTACGCATATTCTGATTGACAAGGGATATGTTTTCCCGGGTTCTACGGCTGTTTCAACCGATTCACATGCCAATATCCTTGGAGCAGTCGGAGCTTTTGGCCAGGGAATGGGCGATATGGATATCGCTGCTTCATGGCATAATGGAAGGATATGGTTCAGGGTGCCTCCTTCAGTCAGGATACAATTAAATGGAGAATTGCCGGAAAACATAACTTCAAAAGATATAATACTGAACCTCCTGAGGATCTTCGGAGCGAACTCACTTCTTGGGTATTCTGTGGAACTATACGGCGATCCAATTGACAAAATGAGCCTGGATGCAAGGGTAACCATTTCATCAATGGCAACCGAGATGGGTGCGATAATAATATTGTTTCCGCCAATACAGGAGATAATTGATTACTGCAAAAGTCGTTCAAATAATGAATTCATCCCCCTGTATGCCGACAAAGATGCCTCATATGAAAAAACATTCGGGATAGATGTAACAGAATTTCATCCTATGGTATCCCGTCCGGGAGAACCTCATGATGCTGTTGAGGTTACATCAGTCGCAGGACAGAAAATAGATTCCGCCTTTATTGGAAGCTGCACAAACGGAAGAATGGAAGATATGCAAATGGCTGCTGAAATACTCAAGAACAAAAAAGTCGCACCGGGTGTGATTCTGAAAATTGTTCCGGCAACAGATGATATCTGGAAAAACTGTCTTGATAATGGACTTATTGATATTTTTAAAAAAGCAGGTGCGCTGGTTTCAAATGCCGGTTGTGCGGGTTGCGCTGCAGGACAGGTGGGTCAGAATGGTCCCGGAGAGATAACTATCAGCACGGGAAACAGGAACTTCCCCGGGAAGCAGGGGAAAGGAGATGTATACCTTGCTTCACCGGCAGTAGTTGCAGCTTCGGCCGTGGCAGGATATATTACAACACCTGACAAAATCCCGGCTAATCCTTCTGTTTTTATACAGCCGGTAAAATCAAATGCGAGTGATCAACCGGATATCAAACATAAAGGGAAAAAAGCCAAGCCTGATTACATTGAGGGAAGAATATGGCTGATACAGGAAGACAATATAGATACTGATATGATCTTTCATAACAGGTACCTGGCCGTTACCGATATAAAGGAAATGGGGCAATATACCTTCGATAACCTGAAAGGATATGAGAATTTTTCCAAAAAAGCCGGTACGGGAGATATTGTCGTTACCGGCAAGAATTTTGGCAGCGGAAGCTCCAGGCAACAGGCTGTTGATTGCTTCATCTCACTTGGCATTCAGGGTATTGTTGCGGAATCGTTTGGGGCAATATACGAGAGAAATGCAATAAATGCTGCCCTGCCGGTTATATCATGTAAATCGATAAATAAACTGGACTTGCAAGACGGAGACAAAATTAATATCAGCGTCACGACAGGTATTATTACAAATATCAGGAACAATAAAAAGACATCTGCTGCGCCCTTTTCGGATGTACAGTATGAGATATGGCAGATCGGAAGTCTTTTCGGTTAAAATATGCACAAATCAAACAAGCTTAATATTTTATGAAACAGTTCACATTTGCTGAAAAAATATTTAAAGCCACGGCTGGGACAATAGTATTCGCTCGTCCGGATATTATTTTGACTCACGATAATACATCAAGCATTTATAAGACTTTTCAAAAGATGGGCGGGCAGAAAGTAGCTTACCCTGATCAGATGCTGGTTGTACTGGATCACAATGCCCCGCCAGCTGATGCTAAGCTGGCGACTCAATATCAGAATATAAGGGATATAGTGAAACAGCAGGGCATAAGAAAATTCTATGATTCCGGAAAAGGGATATGCCACCAGATCATGTCATATCACGCAAAGCCCGGGATGCTGATTGTCGGCAGTGACAGCCATACATCAACCGCCGGCGCTTTCAATGCTTTTGCTGCAGGAATTGACCGTACAGAATCTGCAGGGATATGGAAAAGAGGGGAAACCTGGTTCAGGGTTCCTGAATCAATCAGAATAAGACTTAACGGAAAACTGAAGGAAGGAGTATCGGCTAAGGACCTGGCACTCTGGATGATCGGGATGATCGGATCAGACGGTGCAAACTATATGTCCATTGAATACCATGGCGATGGAGTAAAAAACCTGGATATATCTGACAGGATGACAATCGCGAACCTGGCTTCGGAAATGGGAGCGAAAAATGCTGTTTTCCCGGCTGACCAGATACTTTTTGATTTCCTGGGGAAAAAGTTAAAGGGAGTATGGGCAGATCCAGGTGCAAAATATTTCAAGGAGATCAGTATCAGGTTAAATGAGATCTTTCCGGTAGTAGCTGCGCCTCACAATGTAGATAATATCAGATCGGTCCATGAAGTCAATGGTGCAATTGTCAATGAAGGGCTTATCGGCACCTGCACCAACGGGAGAATTGAAGACCTGCGTATTGCTGCAAAAGTGCTGAAAGGCAAAAAAATATATGAGGGTTTTCAGCTTAATGTTATACCGGCTTCGCAGAAGATATTCCTTCAGGCAATTGAAGAAGGGATCATTACCGAATTAATAGAGTCCGGGGCTAATGTTCTGATCCCTTCTTGCGGTCCATGCCTTGGGACAGGACAGGGTATTCCGGCAAACGGACATACGGTTATCTCCACCGCCAACCGCAATTTTTTAGGACGAATGGGTAACAAAGAGGCATCTTTATATCTGGCGTCTCCGGCAACTGTGGCTACATCAGCACTAAGAGGAGTAATAACTGATCCGAGGAAGAAACCTGGTTCAGAAAAGTATCCTTACAGGCATGACCAGAGTAAAACATTTGAGATCAGGGCAGGAGAGATTAGAAAAACCGGGAATGTATGGAATTATGCTGATGTCGATAATTTAAACACCGACCAGATGTTTGCCGGAAAGCATACTTATAATGTCTTAAGTACTGATCCGGCTGCTATTTTACCTCTTCTTTTTGCAGATTTTGATCCATCATTCAGCCGGAATGTGACGAAAGGCGATATAATAATTGCCGGAGATAATTTCGGTTGCGGAAGTTCAAGGGAGCATCCATCCGTCGGACTTGTACATGCAGGTGTCAGGGCTGTTATTGTAAAGTCAGTGAACAGGATATTTTACCGTTCTTCAATAAATCAGGGTCTCATCCTGATTGTTCATAAAGAGGCAGTTGAATCCTATAAGCCCGGCGATAAGGTTGATTTAAACTTTGATCGTGGAGTGATTTCAGTAGGTTCAGGTAAATTCAGCTTCGAACCTTTACCCTTGAAGCTGAAACAGATAATAGATAATAAAGGGCTGGTAAATTATATGAAATCCCTATAAATATAATCTACAGGTAATTATAAAGAGTTGCTGGTTGCTGGTTGCTGGTTCCTGGTTACTTGTTTACCCCTTTGAAGAGGCTGTCCCGCGACAACGGGAGAGCAAGAGGGATGTTTTTACTTGTAACATTTGAAAAATAATGTAATTTTGCACCCGTATTTTGGTTCCGTAGCTCAGTTGGATAGAGCAACAGCCTTCTAAGCTGTGGGTCGCGCGTTCGAGTCGCGCCGGAATCACAAAAGCCGCGAAAAGCGGCTTTCTGGCTAAAAGTAATAAATTAAAGTCTCTTAAACGGCACAAATCTTACTAAAGTCAGGTTCCTGGTTTCAATCTTACCATTCCTTTTAGTAACTAAAACGAGTTCCTGAATTGCACCGGCGGCTCCAACCGGTATTATAAGCCTTCCGTTTTCTGCAAGCTGATCAATTAACGGCTGGGGTATCTTCTCAGGCGCTGCGGTTACGATAATTATATCAAACGGAGCATACTCGGGCCAGCCCTGGTAACCATCTCCATACTTGCAGATAACATTATCATAACCCATATTCCTTAACCGCTCGGAAGCTTCCTTTGCCAGCTCGGGTACTATTTCAATTGTATACACTTTATCTACTATTTCAGCCACGACGGCAGCCTGGTAGCCTGATCCGGTACCTATCTCGAGAGCCTTCTTTTTGCTGGTCGGCCTGACAGCTTCAGTCATATAAGCCACTATAAAAGGCTGGGAAATAGTCTGTCCGTAACCTATTGGAAGAGGATAATCATTGTAAGCTTCATCTGCATAATCCTTCGGGATAAACAGGTGCCTGGGCACCTTCTTCATTGCATTTAAAACCTCAGGGTTTGTGACACCCCTATTCCGGATCTGGGTTTCAACCATTCTGAGCCTCTGGGCTTCATACTTATCGGCCTGTGGAACAATGCAGCCTGCCATAACTATTATTTGTAAAATCAGAAAGTTTTTCACAACAAGCTTGTTTCCTCCAATATACAAAAATTACGGCATATTTCAAAGTATGCATATTGGGCAATGAGGATAATCAACTCCTACAGGTTATATCCCAGGACTGCAAGAAATCCCTTACCAAGGAACTGGATCACCGGCCATATTGGCAGCAAGTTCCATTTTGAAATGCTTGAGATAATGATGAGTGCAAATAAAACAAACGTTCCGTATTTATACAGAGCTGTATACAGAGCAGGGAATCTTTTAAAATAGCTTAACAGCAGATGAGATCCGTCAAGAGGAGGAACCGGTATCAGGTTGAAAATGAACAGTCCCCAGTTTATATATATTGCATACATAAACAATTCCGTGATGAGATACTTGCCGTTGTAAAAACTTGCTGTTTCCAGATTTTTAAACAATACAAAAAATACTGAAAGCAGCATTGCCAGCAATGCATTTGAGACCGGGCCGGCGACGGCTATTTTAAGGACATCCGTCCTTGGGTTTCTCAGATTCTTTTCATCGAATTCGACCGGTTTAGCCCATCCGAAACCTGCCACTAACAGCATTATAAATCCAAGGGGATCAATATGTTTCAACGGATTAAGGGAAACCCTGCCCTGGTCCTTTGAAGTCGAATCACCGCACCTGTTCGCAATAAATGCATGGCTGAACTCATGTATGGTGAGACCGAGAATTATACCCGGCAGGAACTTTAATGTCCTGAAGATATCAAGACTATCCATCCTGCCTCTTTTTAGCCGGTATGAAAAAATCCTCCCCTTTTAAACCACATTTTTTTATCATTTCACGTGCATATTCGGCACCTGAGAAATTGGCATCGGCGTTATTGGTACCGACAGTAAATTTTAAACCGGCATCTTTTGCACGCTTAATGAACTCAAGGGAAGGGATCCCGTACCTGTTGTTTATTTCAATAGCTATGTTATTGTCCCTGGCTGCATTTATTACTTTATC
>CAZLCF010000218.1:0-3905 GCA_964557905.1 uncultured Rikenellaceae bacterium
TCAGTGCTGTTACAAGTGCTTCCCCGGTGCCGAGTGCTGTAATAGTTTCATCGGTTTTATAGTAATCTGAAAGAGGGTAGTTTTCGGCAGTAAGCTTGATCGCTTTTCGGTCCAGGGCGGTGAATGCCCTTAAGGCATGCTGTACTTTTAATCCTAATTGTGCAAGAACTCCGTTAGGAATATCGGTCGGATTTTGTGTTACGAAAAATATACCTATGCCTTTTGACCTTATAAGTTTTACAATATTTTCGATCTGATCGAGCAGTGCCTTGCTTGCCTGGTTGAAAATAAGATGAGCTTCATCAATGAAGATGATAAGCTCAGGTTTATCAGCATCACCTTTTTCAGGCATCTGGCTGTATATCTCAGCAAGCAGCGACAGCATGAAAGTTGAAAAAAGCTTTGGTCTGTCCTGGATATCTGTCAGCCGGATAATGTTTATATAACCGTTCCCGTTTTTGTCCCGTCTCATAAGATCCCTGATGTCAAATGAGAGTTCGCCAAAAAAAAGATCGGCATCCTGCTGTTCAAGTTCCATTAACTTCCTTAGAATTATCCCTGTTGATGATGTCGATATTTTCCCATATTCATTTTCAAACTCCTCTTTTCCTTCTTCAGTCACATACTGTATTACCTTTTTCATGTCCTTCAGGTCAAGTAATGCTATTTGTTTGTCGTCGCAGAATTTAAAAATAACGGCAAGGACTCCCTGCTGAATATCATTCAGATCAAGTATCCGTGAAAAAAGCACGGGTCCGAACTCGGATATTGTTGCCCTCATCCTTACTCCATCCTGCTGGGAAAGAGATAAAAGTTCAACTGGAAATCCCTTTATTGAATATGGCAGACCTATCTTAGCATGCCTTTCGGTAATAAATGGTTTTTCTTCTCCCGGCATGGCAATACCGCTGAGGTCGCCCTTGACGTCCATAAGCAGGACAGGAACACCCCTTTCTGAAAGTTGTTCCGAGATCACCTGAAGGGTTTTGGTTTTTCCGGTTCCTGTTGCACCTGCAATCAGACCATGTCTGTTCATTGTCTTTAACGGCACTTTTATTTGTGTTCCTGAAACCGCTTCCCCGTCAAGAATGGCACCACCGAGAACAATATTGTCCCCTTTACAGGCATATCCATCATTGATATGAATTATAAAAGCTTCTTTTCTATCCATAGCGAGAATTATTTAATTTTCATTTATTAAATCAGGATTATGCAATTTAATTGATTATTTGCAACGATTAAAATATGTTGTGAAAATATTTCTTTGTTCTGCCCTCTGGTGAAAAACAATATGAAGTTCTAATACTGTTTTTTTATTTCCATTTTATGTAAAGTATTATGTAATAATTAATAGTAAATAAACTATTTTGAAAAATTGTGTTTATCTTTGAAAAGACATTCTGTGACTGATTGTAAATTGTTTATGGGGAAATTTCGATAAATGCAACAAATAAACCGATTAATTAAAAAATTAAAACTTAAAAAATGGCAAAGTTTGAAGTTTACCAGAGTGGCAAAAACAAAGAATTCCGTTTTCGTCTGAAAGCTGATAATGGACAGACTATTCTCAGCAGCGAACCTTACAAATCCAGAACTTCTTGCGTTAATGGCATTGAATCCGTAAAGAAAAATGCAAAAGATCCCAAGAGAGTCAACAAGGTTAAGACACCGTCAAAATTGTTCCGCTTTTCAATTACCGCAGCTAATAATGAGGTGATCGGTACAAGCCAGAACTATACAAGTGAAAACGGCCGCGATAACGGAATCGATTCGGTAAAAAGAAATACTGTAAAAGCTCAAATCAAAGATGTAAAGAAATAGACATCTGTCTTTTATTTAGGGACTTGCTATGACATTTTGATGTTATTGAAGATACTGATACAGCCATGCTATGCGTGGCTGCATCGGTTTTTAGAGGAATATTCAATCAATATTTAAATATGAAAAGAAAATTAATTGCACTGGCAACTTTATTTTCAATATTCAGTGTCCTGACTTTCGGACAGGTTACTTAAGGAAAACTGATGATAAAATTGACCTCTTATCAAAATATGGCAGACAGGCTTTCAGCAATTTCTATTATGCAGCTCTTTTGAATTTTAAAACACAGATGACACCAGGATACAATTATCCTGACGTTACAAACAAGATATCTGATCTCTTTGCTCCAGCCTATCTGTTAATTGCACTCGGTATGGATTATAAGCCAAATGCAAATTTCACCGCATTCGTTGCACCCATAACAGCAAAATTTACCTTTGTCCATGATAATGCTTTATCTGCAGCCGGTGCATTCGGAGTCACTCCCGGAGAAAAATCAAAAAGTGAAATGGGCGGATATATAAGAGCCAGTTATACAAAAAATGATTTTACACAGGAATTCCTGAAGAACATCGCATTCAATACAAAAATCGATCTTTTTTCCAACTATGCTGAGAATCCTCAGAACATAGATGTAAGCTGGGAAACACTGATTGCCATGAAAATCAATAAGTATATTTCTGTCAGCCTCAATACTCATCTGATGTATGATGATAATGTTAAAATCGCAATTGACCGAAATAATGATGGCATACTTGATGCAGGAGAACTGGCATCGCCCTGATCAAGAACTCAGTTCAAGGAGATCTTCGGAGTAGGATTTTCTTATAATTTCTAATTACCAATAACTAAATAACCATTCACTATGAAACTACTTGATGAATTTAAAGCCTTCGCGATGAAAGGTAACGTTGTCGATATGGCTGTAGGTATAATTATCGGTGCAGCTTTCGGCAAAATTGTATCATCCCTTGTGAGCGACATCATTATGCCGCCGCTTGGATTTCTGATCGGTGGAGTCAATTTCACTGACCTGAAGTTGGATATAAACCTGAATCCTGCTAAAGAAGTATGGTGGAATTATGGCAATTTCCTGCAGGTATGTTTTGATTTCCTGATCGTAGCACTTGCCGTTTTTCTTGTAATTAAGGCAATTAACGCTGCCAGGAAAAAGCAAGAAGCTGTACCTCCACCTGCTGCACCGCCGGCACCTACAAAAGAAGAAATCCTTCTTTCAGAGATCCGCGATTTGCTGAAAAAATAATTAATCCTTTATTAAACAATCAAGGACGTACCATGGTGTATCCCTTTTTATTTTATCATAATTTTACCTGATAAATTATCTTCCTCATGAAATCAAAGATCATTTTTCTGATTGTTTTGACATCATTCATTCCGTTATTAAGCCTGCAGTTTGTTAAAGGTCAGAATTCACCTTCAGGTTTGAAGATCTGGTTCAGCAAACCTGCTGAAAACTGGAATGAAGCTCTCCCGGTGGGAAATGGAAGGCTTGGTGCAATGATATTCGGAGGAGTTGAAAATGAACGGATCCAGCTGAATGAAGAATCCGTCTGGACCGGCCAGCCGCGCTGGGATGCAAATCCTGATGCCCTGAAGAATCTTCCCAAAGTAAGACAGCTACTCTTTGAAGGGAAATATAAAGAAGCCGAAAAACTTGCCCAGAGCGGGATTCTTGGCAGCTTTCGCCGTGATAATGCTTCCAGCTATCAGACACTTGGTGATCTTACTCTCGATTTTGGTTCATTGCGGGGTATAGCAAACTACCGTCGCGAGCTTAATATTAAAGAGGCTGTCGCGAAAGTCACATACACTGTTAATGAGGTCAATTTTCCCCGCGAAATGTTTTCAAGTGCTCCTGACCAGACACTGATAATTAGACTTTCTGCAGATAAAGAAGGTGCTTTGACATTCACAGCCCGTTTCTCCCGCCCTGGAAACAAAGCCGTAATCATTGCAAGGGAAAATGAAATTAAAATTAGTGAACATGTGGGGGATGGAGTTGGAGTAAAAATGGAAGCAGTTGTAAAACGCCCATATGCAGATATAAAGAAAGATCATATTAC
>CAZLCF010000218.1:4005-5352 GCA_964557905.1 uncultured Rikenellaceae bacterium
AAATGGAAGCAGTTGTAAAACGCCCATATGCAGATATAAAGAAAGATCATATTACAGATTATCAGTCATTCTTTAACAGAGTATCGCTTGATCTTGGATCAAGCGATGGTAATTACTTCACTACTGATGCCAGGATCACTGCGATGCAAAACGGATATGTTGATACTGACCTGATTGAGCTTTATTATCAGTTTGGCCGGTATCTGCTGATCAGCAGCTCACGTCCTGGTGACTTACCGGCTAATCTCCAGGGTATATGGGCTGATGGATTAAGGGTTCTATGGAGTGGCTTGTGAAAAATCCAAAGACAGGCTACCTTGTTTCAGGTCCTTCCATTTCTCCGGAAAACAGTTTTAAGATCCC
Organism: uncultured Rikenellaceae bacterium; assembly: GCA_964557905.1. Classification (GTDB taxonomy): domain Bacteria; phylum Bacteroidota; class Bacteroidia; order Bacteroidales; family VadinHA17; genus LD21. The sequence goes on from CAZLCF010000218.1 coordinate 4,369, forward strand.
TGGTGATGAGGGAACAGCCAGCATGGTAATGGGCCCGACAATGGATCATATGATCATCCGTGATCTTCTGCAGAATACAATAAAAGCAAGCATAATACTTGATGCAGATAAAGCATTCCGTAAAAAGATGGAGCGGATACTCGATAATCTTACACCAATAAAAATCGGTTCCGACGGTCGTATCCTGGAGTGGTCAGAAGAATTTGAAGAGTCTGAACCCGGCCACAGGCATATCTCACATCTTTACGGACTGCATCCCGGAGATCAGATCACTCAGCAGCATAATGCGGAATTCCTTGAGGCAGCCAGAAAGACTATTGAATATCGTCTGGCTCACGGCGGAGGCCATACAGGATGGAGCCGCGCCTGGATCATTAACTTTTTTGCCCGGCTAAAGGACGGGGAGAATGCTTATGAAAATGTGATTGCACTGCTGACAAAATCTACTCTTAATAATTTGTTTGATAATCATCCGCCATTCCAGATTGATGGCAATTTCGGAGGAACAGCGGGCATTACAGAAATGCTTCTCCAGAGCCATGCCGGAGAGGTGGAATTACTGCCTGCTTTGCCGGCAGTATGGAAGACGGGATATATTCACGGACTTATGGCAAGGGGTGGCTTTGAAGTTGATATTAACTGGGAAAACGGAAAGCTGAAACAGGCAATAATCCTATCAAAACTTGGCAATCCGTTGATACTGAGCTGCCAGGGGAAAACAGTTGAGCTAAAGACAACCGAAAAGGGGAAATCGTATCTATTCAGCGAAGGTGCTTCAGGCTTGATTATTAACTGAGGCATTCCTGGCTAAGGCTCTAATAATAAGTTGCTTACCAACCCCAGGCTTAAGCTTTGGGTTACAAAAAATCCGCCATTTCAAGAACTTTAGTCCAAAAAAATAAAAAATTTCTTCGAAAATATTTGGAAGATAATGTTATTTATTTCTAACTTTGTGTTAGAATTACTTAACTAATACATACAGAT
>CAZLCF010000219.1:0-5350 GCA_964557905.1 uncultured Rikenellaceae bacterium
CTGTAAACGAACATAAGGCGTTCTTTCATCATTTTATTTCTAATCTTTTGTAACAGATCCATGCAAAGAAAATCACGCAGGTTTAGAGAAGTTAAAATTAGAAAAAAATGATTACTTATCAAAAAAAAACGACAAGGAATGAGAATAATCACTTAATAAATTGATTTACATTTGTCTGCATGACTTTATTGTAGCTTTCATAATCATATTGATTATGGTGATATTGAAAAAAGAATAAGATTTAATACCCATGCACACAATCCGTGATTATTCATACCTTGTTCATCAAAATCACATCAATAAAATGCCGGGTACTTAAATGTTTTCGAGGTTTTTAAAATATATCGTGCCTCCTTTTACTTTCAGGGTATTTTTCAGGCGTATTTTTTATTCAAACCTGAAGAAAGTGCCTCTTGAAAAACCTTTGCTTTTTGTAGGTAATCATCAGAATTCATTTATGGATGGGATAATTGTCGGATCATATTTGCCTCAGCCGATACATTTCACCATGCGGGCAGATATGTTCAGAAAGCCCTTTGCAAGGTTCTGTCTCCGGGAGTTGAATGTTGCTCCGGTTTACAGGATTGAAGAGGGATTGGAAAACGTGCATAAAAACCTTGAAACATTCACAGGTATATATGATATTCTACGGAAAAATGGAAATTTCATCATGTTTTCTGAAGGCACCTGCGTACAGGAAAAGCGCCTTCAGAAACTCAGGAAAGGGACAGCCAGGCTTGCTTTTGGAGCTGAGGAGAAATTTGGTCTTGATGTGAATATTGTACCGGTAGGGATCAATTACACATACCCTGCAACATTCCGGAAGGAAGTAATGATAAATTTCCATGATCCATTCAGTATCAAGGAGCTGAAAGATATCTACAAAGAAAATCCCGCAAAAGGATTGCTTGCCTTTAATGAAAAATGTGATGCCGGTCTGCGTAAAGAAGTGATAATCATTGAGGATCCGAAGAATGACTGGCTTGCCGAACAGCTTTTGAAAATGGAGCGGAACAATATGGTTCTTCCCTTTTTCCGGTGGAGATTTAATACAGACGACAGGAGACTGAAGGAAAAGAGTGTTGCCGATAAGATCAATTTTCTGACAAAAAAATCACTGGAAGATATCGAAGTCCTAAAGGGAAAAGTAAAAGCATATTCTGATCTACTGACCTCAGCTAGGCTCAGAGACGAGAACTTTGCGCGAAAGCTGGATCTTGGCTGGCTGAGGTATATTGTACTTGTTGCAGGATTACCCGTTTTCCTTGCCGGGTATATCAGTAACCTTATCCCGTTTATCATTCCGCGTTCTATATGTGATAGGCTGATAAAAGATATCAGGCATTACAGTTCTGTATTTATCAGCTCCGGTACGGTTCTGTATCTTATCTATTTTCCTCTCCTTCTTATTCTTGCCGCAATTTTTGCAGGATGGACCGGGTTTCTGATTGGATTGCTTGTCCCGGTTGCCGGGTACCTGGTTCTGTTTTACCAGGAAATTTTCCTGGAGCGTTTCCGGACACTCAGGTTCAGAATTAAATCACTTATCAACAAGCCGCTTGTTAATGATCTTGCCTTCAAACGAAATGAAATTCAGGGCATTTTAGATGGCATAAAATTGTTTTAAAGAAAAACCTTATCCTGCCCAGCCTTCCCTGTCGAGGTTGCGGTAGTTTATTGCCTCAGAGATGTGTTCAGCAGTAATGTTCTCAGATTCAGCAAGATCGGCAATAGTCCTGGCAACTTTAAGGATCCTGTCGTAAGCTCTTGCTGAGAGCCCCCTGAGCTCCATTGCGATCTTTAACAACCTGCCGCCAGATTCATCAAGCTGGCAGTATTTTCTTTGCATCGATGATGTCATCTGGGCATTTGAATATATCCCTTTTATTGCAGCAAAACGCTTCGATTGTATCTCTCTTGCCCTGACAACCCTTTCACGGACGACGACAGATTTTTCGATTTTTCCGGAATCCGATAGTTTGTCATAGTTAACAGGGACAACCTCGATATGAATGTCTATACGGTCAAGCAGCGGACCTGATATCCGGTTAAGATATTTCTGCACCATTCCCGGTGAGCACATGCATTCCTTTTCAGGGTGGTTATGATATCCGCACGGACAGGGATTCATACTTGCCACCAGCATGAAGCTTGCAGGATAGTCACAAGTTGATTTAGCCCGCGAAATGGTTATGATCCTGTCTTCAAGAGGCTGTCTCATTACTTCAAGGACATTGCGTTTGAATTCAGGCAGCTCATCGAGGAACAGCACGCCGTTATGTCCAAGAGAGATCTCTCCGGGCTGCGGAAAAGTTCCCCCGCCAACGAGTGCGACATCTGAAATTGTGTGATGGGGCGATCTGAATGGCCGTCTGGTCATCAGTGCGGTATGATCATCAATTTTCCCCGCAACGGAATGGATCTTTGTGGTTTCAAGTGCTTCTTCAAGTGTAAGAGGAGGCATTATTGTAGGTAACCTCTTGGCTAACATAGTCTTACCTGATCCAGGCGGACCAATCATAATTAAATTATGATGACCGGCAGCTGCCACTTCCAGAGCTCTTTTAACGTTCTCCTGTCCCCTTACATCAGAAAAATCAAATTCATATTTATTGGCTTCACCGGCGAATATTTCAAGTAAATCTACCTTTACAGGGTCGAATTTGCGTATCCCGTTAAAGAAATCCACGACATCACCGAGTTTATCCATTCCATATACATTAAGGCCGTTTACGACAGCAGCTTCGCGTGAATTTTTCACCGGGACTATTACTCCCTTGAATCCTTCTTCCCTTGCCCTCAAAGCTATAGGTAATACACCTTTTACAGGCTGCAATGTCCCATCCAGGGATAACTCTCCCATCATAATGAAAGATTCAATTTCTTCTCTGATCACTTTTTCATCGGCTGCAATGATTCCCATTGCGAGAGGCAGATCGTAAGATGATCCTTCCTTACGGATATCGGCAGGTGCCATATTTATCACCACTTGTTTACCCGGCCAGTGAAATCCAAGAGAACGAAGAGCTGATTCAATTCTCTGCTGGCTCTCTTTGACTGCCACATCAGGCAGTCCCACCAGGAAAAAACGGATACCCCGTGACACGTTGACTTCTATTGTAACTGTCACAGCATCAATACCTGTTACGGCACTGGCAAATGTTTTTACTAACATAATTCCAATTTATTTAGCACTTAAGGAAACACTTATCAAATATAGGAAAAATAAGATAAAAGAAAAAAGTAAAAAGACAAAAGTTGAGGAATCCCGCCTTGCGGGATAAACTCCGTGACAAACCGGAGCGAAGTGGAGCTCGGCGAAGCCAAATCCCACAAAGCAGGAACAAAAGGAAAAAGATAAAAGTTGAAGGGGGTTTAAAGAGTTGAAAAGATCGAAGAGGACGCAGACAGGTCTTTCACCTGTCATTTCCTTTCAGGAGATTAATGAGAATTACCCCATTGGAACCTCTGCTACCGTAAATTGAGGCAGCCGATCCTTTCAGAACCTCTATTGACCTGACCATCTGAGGCTGGATATTATCTATTGCAGTAACCGGAACTCCATCAACTACAAATAAAGGTTCTGTACCCGATGTGAGTGAAGTTGCGCTCCTTATCATGATGCTGGTTCCACTAACCTGGACTCCGGGAATTTCTCCGCGAAGCATTTCATAAATAGTATTATATGAAGCATATTTTGATTTTGTTCCGTCTACCTTTCCTACCGGAACAATAAGATATTTTTTCTTTACTGTTTCGTAACCGATATCAATTGGTTCATCTCCTGGATCAGCTTTGTCAGTCTTCTGGTAAGGAACCGAGCCTTTAAATGTAAAATTGATATTATTCCTGCCATCAATGACCTCTTCAACAATTTCATTAGTGGAAATAAAGACACCAATCTTTTTGTTCTCCTGCCTGATCTTAATTTTATAAAATCCTTTACTGTTTGTGACATTACCTGTTTTTTCTCCATCAATCATAATAATTGCGTCGGCGATTGGAGTATCAGTTTCGTCATCAACAAAGCCTGTAATCGTGATTTTCTTATCGGATTTCTGACCATATATCCCTGTAAATGAAGTTACAGCCAGAAAAACAAATAATAGTATGCTGATTCTAATTTTCATTTTAACAAAATTACTCCAAGTATAAGTAAAAGACAAATAATTATAACTCGCTGCACATTTAATAAACATAACATCAGTTATTGTATCTAATGAGGGGGTATTTTATAAAATATTATTGCAGGTTAAAATTAATAAAGATTGGAACAGTATAGAAGTTATAAATCAGAACAATACGTAACAAACTTCAATTCTCAAAATCAAAAATAATAAGAATATTCTATTGCAAGTCACGCTCCCCCATGATGTACATCCAGCCAAATGTGGCTAAAATATAAAAGATGGTAAGTTTAATTCATTCTCTTAAATCAATATTCCTTACTGTTTGCAACATGCATTAGTGCTGTAAATGCCTGTTTTTCAGTTTTAAACATTTCAATTTACAAAAATATATTTGACTGGTGTCATTGTCTTTCATAACTTTACTCATATAATTGACATACAGTTATTTTAGTTTTATTAGTTAACAAAACCCTAATCAAATGAAAAGAACGTTTTACTTAATGCTTGTAGCAGTGATGATAATTACTGCATGCCAGACCAAAACCAAGATTGTTCCTGTTGATACAGCCGCTGCAAAAGTTGCTGTCACCGCTGTATTAGATAAGTACAATTCAGCAATGAAAGCCAAGGATGCTAATACTCTCATGAACCTTTTAACTGATGATGGTCTTTATTGCGGAACTGACTCCAAAGAATTGTTAGATAAAGCAAATTTGTCAAATATGATGAACCAGACGTTTGCTGATACTACGTTAGTAGTGAATTATGCAATTGATAAACGTGAAATACGAATTGCTGCTGATGGTAATTCAGCGATAGCCGTGGAGCAAATGTTTTTTAAGGCTTTTAGTCAGAAGATACCAATTCGTATGGTTTACCATCTCGTAAAAAACAATGATAATTGGCTTTTTGATTTTGTTAGTTGGAATTTTATCCCTAATAACGAGGATTTAGGTAAACTAAACAAGGCACTGGAATAATCATTTCATGTCTTAAAGTATTCAGATTGCTTTCTCGAATTTAATTGCCCCAAGATTTAACATTTTGGGGCATTTTTGTTATTATATAGTATTAATATACAGATAATTATCTGCCATATTGCCACATCACTGTTCATCAGATGTGGCCTTCGTTGGCGGAGGGTCTTTTCCCCTTGCTGGTCGGGGTTTATTCGCTATCGCTTTCCGATGAATCGGAACAGGCTATGAGATCGTTACGCT
>CAZLCF010000220.1:0-5349 GCA_964557905.1 uncultured Rikenellaceae bacterium
CCTTTCAGGGTATTCAGGGCATCAACCTGGATCTCGTTGTCAAAATGGCCGATATTGCATATAATTGCCTGATCCTTCATTTTTTTCATATGCTCAAGGGTGATAATGTCCCTGTTGCCGGTGGCAGTAACAAAAATATTCCCCTCATCAAGAGTATCTTCAACTGTCTTGACTTCAAATCCTTCCATTGATGCCTGGAGTGCACAGATCGGGTCAATTTCAGTAACAATCACCCTGGCGCCGTAAGCTCTCATGGATTTTGAACATCCTTTTCCGACATCCCCGTATCCGCATACAACAACCACTTTGCCAGCGATCATAACATCTGTTGCTCTTTTAATACCATCTGCAAGCGATTCCCTGCACCCGTAAAGATTATCGAATTTTGATTTTGTCACTGAATCATTGACATTTATTGCAGGGACCAGCAATTCATTGTTATCAAGCATCTGGTAAAGTCTGTGGACACCGGTGGTTGTCTCTTCTGATATTCCTTTAAGCTCAATGACAGCACGGTGCCATTTCCCTGGTTCATTCACCATTATAGCCTTCAATGTGGAAAGTATTATTGCCTCTTCCCTGTTTGCAGGTTTTTTGTCCAGTATTCCCGGATCGTTCTCAGCCTTATAGCCAAGATGGAGGAATAAAGATGCATCACCGCCGTCATCCACAATCAGATTCGGACCCTTGTCTCCCGGGAATGACAGTGCCTGTGCAGTGCACCACCAGTACTCTTCAAGAGTTTCTCCTTTCCAGGCAAATACCGGAATATCTCTTTTAGCTATTGCTGCAGCCGCATGGTCCTGGGTTGAAAATATGTTACAGCTTGCCCAGCGTACATCAGCGCCCAGTTCAACAAGTGTCTCTATTAATACTGCTGTTTGAATTGTCATGTGAAGCGAACCTGTAATGCGGGCTCCTTTCAGAGGCTTTTCAGAGGAATATTTCTTCCTGATGGCCAGAAGACCTGGCATTTCTTTTTCCGCTATTTCTATCTCTTTCCTTCCAAATCCGGCAAGAGAAATATCTTTAACCTTGTACTGCATTTTATCTATTTCTAAATCCATAATTTAATCCGTATTAAGAGTGCAAAGGTAATAAAAAACCAGTTTTCATTCATCCCAGCAACCGCATGGCTCTTTCTCTGTCCTTTTCCATTTGCCCGGAAAGCTGCTCTGTGTTCTTAAATTTCTTTTCATCCCTTAACCTGTATCTGAAAATGATCTCAACTTCCTTTCCGTAAATGTCTTTTCTGAAATTGAAAATATTGACTTCTATTGATCTTGAACTTCTTGTCTTGTTCACTGTGGGATTCTTTCCTATACTGAGCATCCCTGGCAACCTCTTATTATCTATCTGAGCTTCAACAGCATAGACACCATCACACGGTATAAGCTTAAACTGATCACAAGGTTTGATGTTGGCTGTGGGGTACCCTATCCTTCTTCCTATCTTCCTGCCTTCAACGACAATCCCTTTCAGCGAATAGCTGTAACCAAGCCAATTGTTTGCATCATCGAGCTTTCCTTTTAATAATGCTTCACGTATCATTGATGAACTTATTGTCCCTTCAGCGGTTCTAAAACCCTGTATCTGTTCAACCATAAAACCAGACGACACGGCACAATTTTCTATAGTTTTATAATCTCCTTCCCCGTGATAACCAAAATGATGATCATGCCCGATAATGAGATATCTTGTTCCGATTTCACCAACAAGTATTCTTTCAACAAAATCGCATGCTTTGATTTTGCTGAACCGGCTGGTGAACTTAATAATGATCAGGTGATCAATACCTGTTTTTTCAAGCAGTGTCTTTTTCTCATCCATGGTTGAGAGAAAGGAGATTCCTTTGGTTTTTTTATCGAGTACAAACCGAGGATGAGGATGAAATGTTATTACGACAGATTCTCCTTTGACTTCCCGGGCACGTGATACAAGGCAGTCAAGCAAAGCCCTGTGTCCCATATGTACACCGTCAAAGATTCCCAGTGTGACAACAGGATTGTTAAGCCTGATATTCTTATATCCTTCATGAATAATCATGGCACGGCACTATTCATGCAAAATTAACAAAGCGCCGGGAAATGAAATAAAATAATGATTTTGTTTTTGTACTTTTATCGGTAGATACCCAATAACAGAACTACATGAGTACGGGGAAGTTTTACTCAGCTGATCCATGGCTGAAGCCATTTATCGGTATTATTGAAGACCGTATCGACAGATGCCTTCAGAAAGAAAAACATCTTGTGGGAAACAAATCTCTTTGTGATTTTGCATTGGGACACCATTATTACGGACTTCACCGTACCGGTGAAGCCTGGATTTTCAGGGAATGGGCACCTAATGCCACTGATATTTTTATCACGGGTATTTTTAATGGATGGAAAGAAAATCCGGAATACAGGATGCATAAGGTTAACCAGCACGGGGACTGGGAGATAACTCTTCCATTAAGCGCCCTGAATCACAGAGATCTATATAAGCTTTCGGTTCATTGGGAAGGAGGAAAGGGTGAAAGAATCCCTTCATATGCAACAAGGGTAGTACAGGATGACAGAACCAAGATCTTTTCCACACAGGTCTGGAATCCGTCTGAATCCTATAAATGGCAAATCCCTGATTTCAGACCGGCAATTACAACCCCTGTTATTTATGAGGCGCATGTAGGAATGGCTACCCAGGAGGAAAAGACAGGAACATACCGTGAATTCGCAGAGAATGTCATCCCCATGGTAGCCCGGGCCGGATACAATACCATACAGCTGATGGCTATCCAGGAGCATCCTTTTTACGGATCATTCGGATATCATGTCTCCAGTTTTTTTGCAGCTTCATCGCGGTTCGGTCCCCCGGAGGACCTTAAGGAGCTTGTTGACAAGGCCCATAAAGCAGGCCTGACAGTTGTAATGGACCTGGTTCATTCCCACTCAGTTAAAAATACAAACGAAGGACTTGGCCTCTTCGACGGATCGCCGGGACAGTATTTCCATACAAATGAACGCAGAAGCCATGTGGCATGGGATTCACTATGCTTTGACTATGGCAAGGATGATGTAATCCATTTCCTTTTATCAAATTGCCGTTACTGGCTCGAGGAGTACAAGTTTGACGGTTTCAGATTTGACGGAATAACCAGCATGATCTATTATGATCACGGACTTGGAAAGAACTTCACATCCTATAATGAATACTTTGACGGCGGGCAGGATGTTGATGCCCTTGTCTATCTCTTTCTGGCGAATAAAATGATCCATGAATTCAAACCCGGGGCGCTGACGATCGCGGAAGAGATGAGCGGGATGCCGGGACTTGCAGCTGAAACCTTAAAGAAAGGCTACGGATTTGATTACAGGTTATCGATGGGGGTTCCTGATTTCTGGATAAAACTCGTTAAGGAGGTTGTTGATGAGAACTGGGAAATGGGCAAGCTCATGCATGAACTTACTCAGCACCGGCCCGAAGAGAGGATCATATCATACTGTGAATCGCATGACCAGGCGCTTGTAGGTGATAAAACGCTTATCTTCAGGATGATCGACGCTGAGATGTATACGGGGATGACAAAGTGGCATCATAGTTTTACAATTGACCGCGGGATTGCCCTCCATAAAATGATCCGTCTGATAACGTTCAGCACATCAGCAGGCGGTTACCTGAATTTCATGGGAAATGAGTTCGGCCATCCGGAATGGATTGACTTCCCCCGTGAAGGGAACAACTGGAGTTACAAATATGCCCGGAGGCAATGGCATCTTGTTGAAAATAAAGACCTGAAATATCATTACCTGGCAAATTTTGACCAGCAGATGATAAAGCTCCATCATGATTTCAGGATACTCGATACCCCTTACATTAATAGAATATATGAAAATAATCACGATAAGGTGGTCGCATTCTCAAGGGGCGATCTGATGTTAGTATTCAACTTCCATCCTGTATTATCCTTTACGGATTACGGGATACCTGTAAAAGGGAAGTTCCGAGTCGTAATTGACTCCGATGATCCCGCTTTCGGGGGATTCGACCGTATAGACAGGTCTGCGATCTACACCTCCATGAAAAAAGCAGAAAGGCACTCTATTAACGTGCCCTTCTATCTTTATCTTTATCTGCCTTCCCGGACAGTTCTCGTTTTCAGGAAAGAAGCTATCAGAAAAGCCACTGATATTTAGTCAATCCATCGAAGCAGGTAAAAATCCTGCTTGTGAGGAAGATCCTTATGCTTCGGATAAATGCGTATCCCATAGAAGAATGTACCCGCCTTTTCCGGTACCAGGTTGGCTCTATACAGGCATTTACCGCTTTTGCTGCTTACTAATGCAAAATCCTTGGAGGCGACAAATTCATGTTCCCCCTGCTTGCTCATATGAGTAATAATATATTCTACACCAACATTTTCCTTGGGTATCTTCTTAACATTCAGTGCAATTTCAGCTCTGTAGTCATGGCCCGAATGATAAACATTTTCTTCAGGCTTTTCAAAGCTGTAATTTAGTACTTCAATATTATCCCATTCTTCAAGCATAGTTTTTTTCCATGCAGCCAGCTCTTTTGCCTTTTCAAAGTTATTTGCCATGAGGTATTTGCTGCGTGTAAAAAGTCTGGAATAATATTTTTCATAATAATCGTCCAGTTGCCGCTTCATGGTGAATTCAGGGGCGATTTTTACCATCGTATTTTTTATATGGCTGATCCACTCCACGGGAATACCCTGGTCGTCAAATGAATAGTACGCCGGGATTATTTCATACTCAAGCATATTATATATTGTTTCGGCGTCAATATCATCCTGGAGTTCCTGGTTTACAAAGGTCCTCTTCTTAGGAAGCGCCCAGCCGGCAAATGCCCTGTAGCCTTCAACCCACCATCCGTCGAGAACACTGAAATGAAGGGTTCCGTTCATTACTCCTTTTTCCCCGCTTGTACCGGAAGCCTCCAGAGGTCTTGTAGGCGTATTCAGCCATATATCTACACCTCTGACCATGTATTTTGCCAATTCTATATCATAATTTTCAAGAAAAATTACCTTTCCTGAAAACTTGGGCATCTGCGATATCTCAAATATTCTTTTGATAAGGTCCTTCCCTCCCCCGTCATGCGGATGGGCTTTACCGGCATAGATAAACTGAACTGGTTTGTCAGGATTATTCACAATACGGTCGAGCCTGTCGAGATCTCTGAATAAAAGTGATGCCCTTTTATATGTGGCAAAACGCCGTGCAAAACCTATTGTTAATGCCTTTTCATCCAGATGGCTGCTTATGTTAAGGAGTGTTCTCGGACTTACATGTTTTTCCATCATATCAGTCTGAAGTCTCTTTCTGATATTCGAAAAGAGGTTCT
>CAZLCF010000221.1:0-5346 GCA_964557905.1 uncultured Rikenellaceae bacterium
ATGATATTGTCATTCCGAATGGAGTCCCGATTTATCGGGACGAAATGAGGAATCTACCTCTCTTTTGACAAACTCTTATTATAACATGCCTTGTAAATTCCTATGCAACCGAAGCCCGAAGACAAAGCCTAGAAAGAAGAGAAGGGGCATTGAAAGATAAGGCAGAATGAGGAATCTTTAAATCAGGAAGCAGATAATTCATGAATGAACTTGTTCAGGATTACTGATAATCATTAAAAAATTTGTTTAGTATCTAAACTATTTGTAATTTTGTTTAGCATCTAAACAAAATTACTATGAATAACGAATTGCAATTACTGATTGATCAGTTCCTGAAAATCCTTCATCTCTACTCTGTTATTGCAAGGAGACCTGTTGACTACGGGACAGGGGATTTGTTATATTTTACTGAAATCCACACTATTACGGCTGTCGGTAAAAACAGGGAAATAAATATGACGCGCCTGGCAGAAAAGATGGGGGTTACGAAAGGGGCAATTTCCCAGACAATCAGGAAGCTCGTCACTAAAAACCTGGTTTTGAAATCGAATTCCAATAATAAGAAAGAATTCAATCTCAGGCTCTCTGAAAAGGGACTGGCTGCTTATAAAGGACAGATGTCATTTCAGAGAGAGATATTCACCTTTGCTGAAACTCTCTATGAAAAGGGTTCAATACAAAACAGGGAACTGGTAAAAGGTCTGTTTGAAGCTATTATCCACAATATGCAGGAGAGGGTAAGAGCTATAGAAGCAGTCAAAACAGCAAAATCATGAAAAACAGAATATTCCTTTTTATTTTAATGATTCCCGCATTCCTTGAAGGGCAGCCAGTGCTGGAAGGTTATATAAGTTACGGTCTTGAAAATAACCTTGCCCTGAAACAAAAGCAGTCGGATTATGAAAGGAGCATTGAAGCTCTGAGGGAAGCCCGTGGTTTGTTTTACCCGGGTGTGAGCTTCAATGCACGTTATACGGTCTCTGAGGGAGGACGCGTTATTGATTTCCCGGTCGGTGACATGCTGAACCCGGTTTATGCAACACTGAACAGCCTTACATCATCGAACCTGTTCCCTGTAATAGATAATCAGCAGATAAAATTCCTCAGGCCGACTGAACATGAGACAAAAATGCGCATTGTCCAGCCTCTCTTCAATACGGATATATATTACAATTCAAGGATAAGAAAGGAACTTACTCTTATCGGGGAAATGGATGTTGAGCAGTACAAAAGAGAACTTACAGCTGAAATAAAAAAAGCATATTATAATGCGGCTATGGCAGATGCCCTGAAGTCAATGCTTACTGACACCCGTAAACTTCTGGTGGAAAATATCAGAGTGAACAGGAAGCTTATAAGTAATGATAAGGTAACTGCTGATTACCTGTACCGGTCCGAAGCGGAGCTCAACAAGTTTGACCAGGAGCTTCAGAATGCCGAAAAGAACAGTAAAATTGCCTGTGCTTATTTTAATTTCCTGTTAAACAGGCCGTTAACAGACAGTATAATCATACAGCAACCGGAAATTTTCCCGGCTCTGTCACAAATGACAGGCGATTATAAATTAACCGCCCTTGAAAACAGGGAAGAGATCCAAAAGCTTGAAAATTATGAAAAGATATCAGGCTTGCAGGTTAAAATGAACCAGTCGCAAAAGCTGCCTGACCTCTTTGCTGTTGCCGATTACGGGTTTCAGGGTGAAAAATATGCCTTCAATAGGGAGCAGGATTATATGCAGGCTTCCGCGGTCCTTACATGGAACCTTTTTGAAGGATTCAGCAACAAAGCAAGGATAAGGCAGGCTGTAATACAGAAAGATATAGCCGAAAGTCAGCTCGAAGAGGCAAAAAAGCAGATTGAGCTGCAGGTCATTGATGCACTGAACGAACTTTCTGCTGCAGACAAGGGAATAACAGCTGCTGAGAGCCGGTTAAAAAATGCCCGTGAAAGTTACAGGATAGTGGAAAAGAAATACGGAGAAGGTCAGGCAAGCCTTATTGAATACATTGATGCCAGGACCAGTATGACACAATCCGAAGAAAACCTGATCATTTCAGGATTTAAATACCTGTCGGCATTTGCTGAGTTTGAAAAAATCACTGCACTAAACAAAACAGAATAATTGTAACAGATAATGAAAAGAGCAATTTTATATTTATGTTTTTTCCTGTTCCTTTTTAGCGGCTGCAGGAACGATACAGTACAAAGCACAAAGACGGAAACCACAAGGGTCAGGATTATGAAAATTGCCCCGGAGGATGTAAGCATTTCTGTCCATTCAAGCGGCATATTGGCCTCTGAGGAAGAGATAAAATTATCTTTTAAAACGGGAGGTATTGTTGCCACGATCAATACGAAAGAAGGTGACAACGTAAAAATAGGAGATATCCTGGCAGCGCTTAACCTGGCTGAGATAAATGCAAATGTCGATCTTGCACGGAGCGGATATGAAAAGGCGCTGCGAGACTGGACCCGCGCAAAAAGCCTTTACACTGACACTGTCGCAACCCTGGAGCAGTTTCAGAATGCAACAACAGCCCTTAATGTTGCAAAATCAAACCTGGAGATTGCCAGATTCAATCTTTTGCATTCAACAATTAAGGCTCCTGCTGATGGCATTGTGCTTAAGCAGCTTATGAAACAGAATGAACTGGTTCCGGCAGGCTATCCTGTTTTTCTTTTTGGTACCAGGGGAAAATTCTGGAAAGTGAAATCAGGTCTTTCCGACCGGGATGTAGTCAGGATCAATCCTGGCGATTCGGCAGTTGTTGTTTTTGATGCCTGGCCCGGAGTTAAATTTTCAGCATTTGTCGACCTGGTTAGCGAGATGGCCAGCCCCATGACCGGCACATATGAAACAGAAATGAGTCTTGACGGAATGGGATACCGGCTGGCTTCCGGATTTGTAGCAGATGTGGATATTTACCCTGCAAAAAAACAGACCTTCATTCTGGTTCCGGTTGGTGCTGTTGTTGAGGCTGACGGACAAAAAGGTTTTATTTATTCAGTTTCAGATTCAGGATCGGCTGAAAAGCATGAGATTGGAATTAAGACGATCAAAGGCTCAGAAGCTGTTGTAACTGGCATGCCGGAAGGAGTAAATGAAATAATATCAGAAGGGGCAGCATATCTGAAGGATGGGATGAAGGTGGAAATAGTAAAATAGTCTTGCATGACCTGCATGACTCGCAAGACAAGTAATAAGAAACGACACTTACTATGAAAATATCAGAATTAGCAGTAAAGAACTACCAGTTCACCATCGTTGTATTTCTTCTTCTTGTTTCGCTTGGGATCTATTCCTCTTTAAAAATTCCACAGGCTGCAGATCCTGAATTCCCGGTAACTATATTTCCTGTTATAGCGATTTACCCGGGTGCCACTCCGGCAGATATTGAACAGCTTGTAGTGGATAAACTTGAGAAAAGTATTAATGAGCTTGAGGATATTGACAGGATCACAAGCGAGATTGAAGAGGATATTGCGGTTATTGTCGTTGAATTTTCACCCCAGTCCGATCCTGATATAAAATTTGACGACCTCCAGCGACAGATAAATTCCGTCAGACCTTCACTGCCGCAGGATCTTTACAGTGTTGAAGCATTAAAGATACAGGCCGGCAATACAAATATAATCCAGAGTGCTCTTGTATCGGAAACAGCAGAATATTATGAGCTTGGAAGGCTGGCCGAAGATCTGAAGAATGAGATCTCAGCTATTCCGGGAGTAAGAAAAGCTCAGGCGGTTGCATATCCGGAGCAGGAACTCAGGGTGGAGATCAATCTTCCCAAGATGGCGCAGCTGCATGTCACGGTCAATCAGGTTATAAGCGCTATTCAGAGTGAAAATGCCAACATTCCGGGAGGCTCTGTAGAAATAGGCCCGAAGAAATTCAATATTAAAGCCAGCGGCAGTTACGAAAGCATTGAGGAGGTAGAGAGAACAATTGTCGGGGCGGGCATGGGGCAGGTGCTTTATCTGAAAAATGTCGCAGATGTAAGCTGGCAGTATGAAGATCTTAAATACCATGGAAGATACAATGGCAAGAAAGCTGCCTTTATTATTGCCAGCATGAAAAAAGGGCAGAACATCCACAGGATGCGCGATTCAATCTATGATGTTTTCAATTCGTTTGAAAAGAAATTACCGGCCGGGATAACTCTTGAAAGAGGTTTTGACCAGTCGGCAAATGTAAAAGCAAAGCTCGGACGTCTCCAGCGTGACTTTCTTTTTGCTATTCTTCTTGTGCTGATAACCCTTCTCCCGCTCGGATTCAGGGCTTCGGGTATTGTCATGATTTCCATCCCGCTGTCCGTTCTTATCGGTCTGACAGGCCTTTACCTTACCGGATTCAGCATAAACCAGCTGAGTATTGTAGGTGCAGTGATAGCACTCGGATTGCTGGTTGACGATTCAATTGTTGTTGTGGAAAATATATCACGGTGGGTAAGGGGAGGTACAAAGCCTTTTGAGGCTTCGATACAGGCAACAAGACAGATAGGTCCGGCTGTTGTCGGCTGCACAGCCACTCTTATTCTTGCTTTTCTTCCGCTGATGTTCCTCCCGGGCAAAGCAGGACAATATATGCGTGTACTCCCTACAGCAGTAACATTCATTGTCCTTGGATCATTGTTCGTTGCCCTTACAATAATTCCGTTCATTACCAGCAAATTATTCAAAGGAAATATTGATCCCAGGGGGAATATAGTGCTGCGGGGCTTTCATAAAGTGATAAATTTCACTTATTCAAAAGCTCTTCACTGGTCGCTTGGCAATCCGGTAAAAACCGTGTTGATGGCTGCAGTGATTTTTTTCGGCTCTCTTTTCATCATAGACCTTATTGGATTCAGCCTTTTCCCGAAAGCAGGGTTACCACAGTTTTTTATAACAATCGAGACGCCGAGGGGAAGCAATATCCACGAAACCGACAAAGCAGTAAGATTTGTTGAATCTGTGCTCAGCCAAAAGCCTGAAGTGGTTTATTATATGTCAAATGTAGGGAAAGGGAATCCGATGATCTATTATAATTCGTTTCAGAAAAGCGAACAGGCAACAATTGGAGAAGTGCTATGTGAGGTTAAGCGCCAGCTGGTACCTGATATCGCGAAGTTTGTTGACGATCTCAGGGATACCCTGAGCACTTATGTGAATGCAAGAATTTATGTCAACGAATTTGAGAACGGATCTCCGGTTGATGCTCCTGTTGCCGTCAGACTTATTGGAGATAATCTTGATACTCTGAAGCGTTATTCAGGCATCATTGAGGATATCTTCAGGTCGCATGAAGGGACAACATATGTAAAAAATCCTCTCAGTCAATCTCTTACGGATATAAGGATTGGCATT
>CAZLCF010000222.1:0-5343 GCA_964557905.1 uncultured Rikenellaceae bacterium
TGGCACATTTGCTTTTGCGCGATACTCAACTCAACCTACATACAAAAGCAAAAGAGCCAAATGCCCTCGCTCCTTTTTATTAACTTTGTTCGTCAACGCAAGACAGATGACAAATGAGCTACTTACAAAAACAAATCAAACAAAATGTCAAAGAACAACTTAACTTATTTAATTTCAATGAAATATTAACGCATCACTAATGATTCTAATTTTAATTTGACTTTAGCTGAAATAAGCTGTAATTTTGATGTAAGTTTAATTTCTGACTCAAATTGTTTGATGAATAAAAGAGAGTTGAATTTATCATGTCTGAAATTAAGAAGTGTATTTTTTTGATCAAACTGAATAGTTGGTAACTAGGCAAAGAGTAAACATATGCCATTATGATTCTTTATAAAAAAGACTGTTCTAATAAAAGTGAAAAAGGAATATTTTGAAACCCAAATGGTTGATAGAGATCATAAACATAATTGAAAATAATTCATTGCATGCTGTTGATCTGGGACGAATAAGTGCATACGGAGTAGCCTCATTATTACCTGTGGCAAGCAATTTTTCAGTAGAAGGAAAGACAAAAAACTGCAGGGTAGAAATAGGTGAACAAAAAACATAAATAAAAACCTCTTATCATGAAAAATAAACAGTTAATTTGGCTAATCGCATTTTTTCTATTTGTTATTACATCCTGCAAAAAAGAAGAAATGCTTACGATTACTGTTTTTTCAGCAACAGAGGGTACCCGTGTCGGTGTCGTACGCCTTACTTACGAACCGGTGCCGGGCGCCAATGATTATGAATTCGAGAGAAAAAACCCGGAAACGAATAACTGGGAACAAATAAGTTATATAAAAGGTTGGGTTCCGGACCATGTTTATGATGATCAAGGATGGAGTACTCTTGATTATCAATATAGATTAATTCCCGGACAGGTATATGAGTACCGGATGAGGGCCTGGCCATCCCCGGGAGAAGAACCTAACCCCTGGAGCGACATCGCAACAGGATATATTTTTGCACCAGCACCCAGAATGAAGAAAGTGGGGTATGAACCCGATGCAAATCCCGCAAATGACGGTACCTTCACTTTTACTATTATAGACAAATTACCTGCTCTTTTATCAAATTTAATCGAAAGAAATGTTTCAATATATCGCTCTAAGGCTTCCACTTCAAATTTCTCCCAAATTAATTATGGTTATACCATGCAAGATGGTTATCATATTAAAGGATACGATTCAACAATTTATATATCTTTTAAATATGATAATTCGGATGCTCCTTATGATTACAAATTTGAAATTTCATATAACTATTCATATGCCATTGTAAATGAAGACGGGAGCAATTTAAACGGCGGACAATGGAGCTATATTTATAAATCATCCCAGGTTGCAGTTCCTGTTTTGACAACAACAGCAATAACTTCAATAACAGGAACCTCTGCAACAAGCGGAGGAAATGTGACAAGTGAAGGTGGAGCGACGATAACAGCATATGGAGTTTGTTGGAGTACTTCAGCAAATCCAACAACAGCAACCAGTAAAACGACAGACGGTGCAGGAACAGGAACATTTACAAGTTCAATTACCGGATTAACAGCAGGCACAACGTATTATGTAAGAGCTTATGCCACCAACAGCATAGGAACGTCTTACGGAAATGAAATAAGTTTTACGACAACAGCGACATTGCCAACACTCACTACTACAGAAGTATCTTCAATAACAGGAACCACCGCAACAAGCGGAGGAAATATAACAAGCGATGGTGGAGCGGCTATAACAGCATATGGAGTTTGTTGGAGCACCTCAGATAATCCAACAACAGCAGACAGTAAAACAACAGACGGTGCAGGAACAGGGGCCTTTACAAGTTCTATAACCGGATTAACAGCTGGCACAATGTATTATGTAAGAGCTTACGCCACCAACAGTGCAGGAACAGCTTATGGAAACCAACAAACCTTTACTACAAGTGCTGTAACTCCACCAACTGCAACAACAACAGCAGCAACATCTGTAACTAATACAACAGCCACCCTGAACGGAACGGTGAATGCAAATAATTCATCAACCACCGTAATATTCGAATATGGGTTGACTACCTCATATGGCTTAACATCAACTGCAACTCAGAGTCCGGTTAGTGGAACGACCTTAACAAATGTTAGTGTTGGAATTACCGGATTGACCTCCGGTCAGACTTACCACTATAGTTTGAAAGCTGTAAATGCCGGAGGGACTACTAACGGAGGGGATATATCATTTACAACTACCGTTACAACTACAGTTAATGATAATGAAGGCAATGTTTATCATACTGTTACCATTGGTACACAGGTGTGGATGGTTGAGAACCTAAAAGCCACTAAGTATAATGATGATACATCCATTCCATTGGTAACTGATGCAACGGACTGGCAGAATCTCTCAACCCCTGCCTATTGCTGGAACGACAATGATGAAGCTACCTATAAAGCTACTTATGGGGCCCTGTATAACTGGTACACAGTCAATGCCGGTAATCTTTGCCCCACGGGCTGGCATGTACCAAGCGATGCCGAATGGACAACACTGACAACCTTTTTAGGTGGCGAAGATGTGGCAGGTGGCAAACTAAAAGAAGCCGGCACTACCCATTGGCTAAGTCCAAATGAAGAAGCCACTAATGAAAGTGGTTTCACAGCTCTTCCGGGTGGCGACCGTTGGTTCAATGGGACATTCCCAGGCATTGGTGCCGGAGGTTACTGGTGGAGTTCTACCGAGCATAGTTCTAGCTTTGCCTGGTATCGGTTCATGTACTATCTTCTCGGCTATGTAGACAGGGACTACGATGCTAAAGAAGTTGGGTTTTCTGTGCGTTGCGTTAAGGATAATTAATCAGGCAAACAGGTATTTGGGTAGCTCTCATTATGTTGCATTGCAGAATTACCCATAATTTCAATTTGATACAATCGTAATTTTAAGCATTTGCAAGC
Organism: uncultured Rikenellaceae bacterium; assembly: GCA_964557905.1. Taxonomy (GTDB): domain Bacteria; phylum Bacteroidota; class Bacteroidia; order Bacteroidales; family VadinHA17; genus LD21. Next base: position 2,978 of record CAZLCF010000222.1, read on the forward strand.
ACATTTAAAAGCCCCACAGGCAGATGCACAACCAAAGCTTTTAAAAGAGCTTGCAAAAATAAATATAGTGACTCTTAATCCCTTTTTGAGACAGTTTTCTGCAACTGGACAATTAACAAAGCACTAGCTATAACACGGATGGTATGGGTAATTGCCTTCAGCAGCCAGGACTACTTCACAATCAGCTCGAAAAGGTCTAAGTGAGAAACTACATCACAACTTATAAAACTTTGTGTATCATGACTACTCCTGCTGCCGTGACAAAGTCAATAGGGCTGCTGACCAACGCGCTAGTTGTCATGGTTTTTGCATCGCCGTCTGGAAAGTTTTATCATGACATGACAAATCCTGCCCATTTACCGGGACTTTGCAAAAACACATGCCAACCCTGACACGGACGGCAACTTCCCATACCACCGGGCCGTTATTGGCAAGTGGAGCTCGTACTTACACCCAATCCAAATATTTTGTAGATTTGCTTCATGAAACAGAAAGACAACAACATAGTTAAGAGAATCAGGACTAGTATCAAAGAAATTGATCCTAATGCCCAGATTATAATCTTTGGCTCCCGAGCAAGAGGAGATGCCAAAGAAGAATCTGATTGGGACATTCTGATTCTAACATCCTATCCTGTTTCCACTGAAATTGAAAGAGCATTCCGAAATAACCTTTTTGATCTTGAAATTGAAACAGGCGAGGTCTTTTCAACTTTCGTATATCAGAAACATATCTGGAATACAAAACATAAAGTGACTCCGCTTTACAGAAATATAAAAAGAGAAGGTGTCAGAATATGACAAAATCAGTTAAAGGAGACTACATTAGTTATCGCATTAAAAGCGCAAAAGAAACACTTGAGGCTGCTAGACTACTAGCTAAAAACAAGCATTGGAATTCAGCTATCAATAGATTGTATTACTCATGCTTTTATGCAATCTCTGCACTTCTATACAAATATGACATTAATGCTAACTCTCATGCAGGTTTAAAACATCAGTTTACTCTGCATTTTATTAAAACAGAGATTATTGACAAGAAATTAGGCAGAGTATTTGTTGAACTATTTGACTGGAGACAAAAGGGAGATTATGGCGACTTTTACGATTTCGATAAGGAAAAAACGATGCCTCTCTTCAAACCTGTAGAAACACTTATCGAGACAATCGAGTCCCTAATTAAGGATAAAAAATAACACCAGCCAATAACACGGACAATGCTATGAAAAGCACAGGCCCGGTTTAATTCAAATTTAAATAAAACCTTTCTATTAATTTCCTAAAAAAATCCTATAAAATCACGCTGCTATATGTGGTAAGGTTTTAATCTCTGCCGCAATCACTTAAGTATGAATAGAAAACATTGAAAAGATGTTTAGAAATTATCTGCTTGTCACTTTCAGAAATTTATTGAAAAACAAAGTTTTTACAATAATTAATATTCTTGGTCTGGGAATCGCACTGTCAGTTTGCATTGTTGCATTTTTCAACAATATGTTCAATTATGAATTTGACAGGGCTAATGTGAATTTCAATCAGATTTACCGGGTTAACAGTTTCAGGGATATGCAGGGCAGGGAACAGGAATATGGTCTTGTCCCGGCTACCCTGGGCCTTCAGATAAAAAATGATATTCCGGGAATTGAGAAATCAGCAAGATTGATGAGATCTGGCTCTCCTGTTAAGGAAGAAGAAAATATCTTCTCTACTCAGGTCTCATATGTCGATCCTGAATTTCTGGAAATATTCACCTTTCATATTCTTCTTGGAGATCAGAAATCAATTGAAAGTCAGGGAAATGTTCTGGTAAGCAGGAAGATGGCGACAACACTATTTGGTGAGAAATACCCAATTGGGAAAACTATTTCAATTATCAATGACAAGAATAAGGAGTTTACTTACACAATCGGCGCTGTATTTGCTGATCTGCCGGAAAATTCGAGCTTTAGGATTGACATCCTGACAAATTTTGATAATTATCTGATGATGTGGAATTGCAAAGATGCTGACTGGAAATTTATGATCACTGCTTTTTTTATTCAGGTTCCGGAAAAGTCAGCTCTTCCTTTAATCACCCAATCATTGAAGAAATATCTTCCGGTACAGAACATAGCCAGGGAGGATTTCAGGATTAACAGATTTACAATTATTCCATTAAAGGAGGTTGGTACAAATACTAGAAAAATCTGGTCTCCAGGCCTTTTCCCTTCCCCTCCTCCTGCTGCACTTATTGCTCCGCCGGTCATGGCCCTCTTTATTCTTTTAATTGCCTGTTTCAATTTTGCAAATACTTCAAGAGCCACGTTCAGTAGCAGACTTAAGGAGATAGGACTCAGGAAAACATTTGGGGGACAAAGAAAACAACTG
>CAZLCF010000223.1:0-5336 GCA_964557905.1 uncultured Rikenellaceae bacterium
ATAAATCAGGCGTTATTGACCCTGTTAAGGTTGTCCGTGTTGCACTCGAAAATGCGGCATCAGTTGCAGGAATGTTCCTGACCACTGAAGCTGTTGTTGTTGAGGAAAAAGAAGAGCATCCGTCGATGCCGCCTCAGGGTATGGGTGGCGGAATGCCAGGGATGATGTAATCCGTTAATAATATATTTTTATTGTTTTGGTTATTGTAGAGCCAGGTCCGGGACCTGGCTTTTCATGTTTGTGGCAAATCTGAAATACTGATATTTTTATATATTTGCACCTGATTTTGAATTGATTCCCCTGATGAACAATATCCGTAATTTCTGTATCATCGCGCATATCGACCATGGAAAAAGTACCCTGGCTGACAGGCTCCTTGAAAAAACAAATACTATTGCGGAAAGGGATTTCCAGGACCAGGTTCTTGATAATATGGACCTTGAAAGGGAGAGAGGCATCACAATAAAAAGTCATGCCATCCAGATGGAATATCTTTTTGAGGGGAATAAATACTACCTGAACCTTATTGACACCCCCGGTCATGTGGATTTCTCCTATGAAGTATCCCGGTCAATTTTCGCATGCGAAGGAGCTCTGCTCGTCATTGATGCAACACAGGGAATACAGGCACAGACGATTTCAAACCTGTACATGGCCATTGATCACAATCTTGAAATAATCCCGGTTATCAATAAAATGGATATGGCTAATGCAATGCCGGAAGAGGTCAAGGATCAGATAGTTGACCTTGTTGGCTGTAACCGGGATGATATCATTGAAACAAGTGCCAGGACAGGGATGGGCGTTGAAAGGATTCTCAGTGACATCATCAACAAAATCCCTCCGCCCAAAGGCAATCCCGATGCTCCCCTTCAGGCGCTTATTTTTGATTCAATATTCAATTCTTACAGAGGCATAATAGCTTATTGCAAAATAGTAAACGGCACGTTACGAAGAGGAGAAAAAGTAAAATTCGTAAGTACTGATCATGAATATAATGCAGAAGAGATAGGGGTGCTGAAATTAAGACAGGATCCCCGCGAAGTAATGGGGACAGGTGACGTTGGATATATAATAACAGGTGTAAAAGTATCCTCCGAAGTAAAGGTTGGAGATACGATCACTCATGTAAAAAATCCGTGCGATAAAGCCATTTCAGGATTTGAAAATGTAAAACCGATGGTTTTTGCCGGCATGTACCCTGTGGATGCAGATGAGTACGAGGATCTGAGAAGCTCAATTGAAAGACTTCAGCTCAATGATGCGTCCCTTTCATTCATACCTGAATCTTCAGCGGCACTTGGATTCGGATTCAGGTGCGGATTCCTGGGATTACTGCATATGGAGATAATTCAGGAACGGCTCAACAGAGAATTCAATATGGATGTAATTACCACTGTGCCAAACGTTTCATTCAAGGTTTTTACTACAAAGGGAGAGGAGATAGATGTCCATAATCCATCAGGGCTTCCCCCTGTAACTCATATAGATCATATTGATGAACCATATATCATTGCCCAGGTTATAACTTCATCAGAATATGTAGGTTCAATAATGAAGTTATGCATTGATAAAAGGGGCACACTGAAAAACCATGTTCATCTTACAAGGGACAGGGTTGAGCTTACTTTTGAAATGCCTCTGTCGGAGATAGTTTTTGATTTTTACGATAAGCTTAAAAGCATCTCGAAAGGATATGCATCATTCGATTATTATTACACATCGTACCAGAAGGCCGACCTGGTAAGGCTGGATCTGCTTCTGAACGGTGAAATGGTCGATGCTCTTTCGACCCTTATTTACAGGGGTCATGCGTACGATTTTGGCCGCAAAATGTGTGTAAAGCTGAAAGAGCTTATCCCACGCCAGCAGTTTGATATTGCAATACAGGCCGCTATCGGTGCAAAAATAATTGCCAGGGAGACAGTTAAAGCAGTCAGAAAAGACGTAACGGCAAAATGTTATGGCGGGGATATTACGAGGAAAAGGAAGCTTCTTGAAAAACAGAAGAAAGGGAAAAGGAGAATGCGTCAGATTGGCAATGTTGAAGTACCTCAACAGGCATTTCTTGCTGTTTTAAAACTTGATTAGGGGGTCCCGGAGGACTTTCATGAAGCCCGGGATTTTGTTTTTCAGCTGATCAGTTTATATCCTCTGCCGTGAACATTAAGTATCCTGACTGACGGATCATTTTTCAGATATTTTCGCAACCTGGTTATGTAAACATCCATGCTTCTGGCATTGAAGTAGTTATCATCGATCCAGATCAACTTCAAAGCGAAATTCCGCTCAAGAATCTCATTCCCATGCTGGCATAGCAGTTCCAGCAGTTCAGATTCCTTTGTGGTAAGTTTGATAGACTTATTGTTATAAACCAGCAATTGGTTCAGCGGGTCAAAAGTATATTTCCCGATCGTATATTTCTCTTCTTTCTTTGGAGCTACGGCAGCTTTCGTCCTTTTCAGTATTGCCTGTATCCTGTAAAGCAGTTCCTCCATGAGGAAAGGCTTTGTTATATAATCATCTGCTCCGGATCTGAATCCTTCAAGAATATCGTCTTTCTGACTTTTTGCAGTCAGAAATATTACCGGGATAGACGGGTCGATTTTACGGATCTCTTTTGCGAGAGTAAGTCCGTCCATTTCGGGCATCATAATATCCAGAATGCAGAGATCATATTGTTTTAACGAAAATGATTCCAGGGCCTGAATGCCATTCCCAAAAAGGGTAGTTTCCATATTTTTAGCTGCAAGATAATTCCTTAGCAAGGAACCAAGATTGCTGTCATCCTCAACAAGAAGAATTCTTATACTTTTCATATTATTCAGGTTTGAGGAATGAATAGAATAAATTTTGTTCCTTTATTGATCTGGCTTTCAGCCTTGATTATACCGTTATGCTCATCCATTATTTTCTTAACATAGCTTAATCCAAGACCGAATCCTTTCACATTATGCAGATTCCCTGAATGGACACGATAGAATTTATCATATATCCTTTTAAGATTTTCCTTGCTAATACCAATGCCGTTATCTTCAATGGTTATGATAATTCCTTTTTTTGTATTCCGTGTTGAAATGGTTATCTCAGGATTGTTATTTGAATATTTGATCGCATTATCTATCAGGTTCGAAATTGCGTTGAGGAAGTGTACTTCATCAACCATCGCATAACTGTTTTTTGCATTAAAATTCCTGGTAATCCTGCCGTTCCTGCTTCTGGTCTGGAGCGCAAAATTTTCGCAGGCATTGTTAAGGATATTATGAATATCCATCCCGGCAAAACTAAGTTTCATCTTCGTCTTTTCAAAAATCGCCATCTGCAAAACTTTCTCCACGTGAAATTTAAGTCTCATACTTTCATCAGAGATGACTTTTGCCAGATTTTCAATATTTTTATTTTCATCAGGGATTGTTTTATCGGCCATCATCTGTGAAGCCAGTGAAATGGTGGAAATAGGCGTTTTCAGCTCATGAGTCATATTGTTTATAAAATCGTTTCTTATCTCCGAGATTTTTTTCTGACGGAAGATCACAATAAAAGTACCTGTTGCCAGTATCAGCAATAAAAGTGTAAAGAGGAGGGACAGAAAACCGAGGCTCCCGATTTCTTTAAACTTGTATTGTTGTTCATCCAGGCAATACATTACAAGCTGATGCTGACCGGGTACTGGATCATTTGGAAAAAGCTGACGGATGAATTTATTTGTTCCGGGTTTATCGGTAAAACCAGGAGTCTTATATATAATTTCTGACCGTCCGGAGCGGATTGAAAACTCAAAATCGAGATGTATTCCGGCATTATTAAGTGCAGTCCTGAGTAATGTCTCAAGGTTTTCAGGGTCGACCCTTTCCCTGATATCAGGAGTATTATAAAGAATCTTCTCCATGATGGTTTCCAGGAATACGATTTTATTAGAAACTCTTCCTGTCAGCTCAGCACTTATTGATTCTGCTGAGGTTTCGACAAATTCAACGGGAGAGAATGAAGAAACATTTTCAGATGTTATAAAGATTTTCTGACCTGAACTGGTTATTGTAATGGGTTCATCGGGATTATCAAGTCCGTACATGTCAAGCAGTTCCGAATAGGGCTGATAAATCCGCAATCTTTTTGCCAAAGGAGAATTTGCGGGGATGACAGCTGTCACCGAGTCGGTGGCTGCAGGAACCAGCTCATCAACGATTCTTTTTATCAGTTCATCCTGTTCAAGTTCAAGGACCACTGATTCAAGCGCTTTATTTGCCAGAAGCCTGAATTGCTGGTCAGTTATTTTAATTGCATTGCGGATCCAGTATAATTGAATAAGAATAAGTCCTGATATGGCCAGGAAAAAGAAAATTGCAAGTAATACTATGGTAATCCGTTTCATACAGATACAAAAGTACTTGTATAAAAATTAGGAAGTCACTCTTTAACTTTCTTTAACAAACTGTGTTGTTAAATATATTTTGAAAGGTCTGAAGGAAGCCAATAAAAACAAAATATTTTAACGTTTAGTTAAAATGTTGTTAATATTCAGCTGTTTAGTTAAAAATATTTTTTTATCACATTTACCGTCTTTAAATTTGCATATGATTTGGCATGAAATTTGAGTTGCAGAATATAGAGGTTTTTTTCATAGGTTAGGTTAGTTTTAGGGTTATCACAAAATGAGGCTGACATTCTAAGTCAGCCTCTTCTCTTTTTATAATAGTACACCAATTGAAATCCGTTAAGCGATTCATTTTGGTGTCACCTGTGACAGGTGCATGATCTTCTTAACTTCCATGTCTTTATACCTGGCAGTATTGAATATATGTTTTCTGATCAGATGCGACTTTTTCTTCTGAAGCCAGTTGAGATTAATTACATATGATGACCCATCCTTAAAAATAAGCTTCACTTTTTTTTCCTTATGCGGCATTACAAGTTCTTTTATATCAGCCCAGAGGAATGAATATTTTTTTGGCCTTAATAACCCGTACCGGAACTCAATTTTGTCATCATCGATCAGAAAAAACAGATCTTTCCTTTTGATTGTGGCAAAGGCAGAGATAATACCCACAATCAGACTGATTCCGAATGGCGCCAATGACAGTGAAGGTTTAATTTCATGAGCTCCGAAAACCGGGCTCGCCAGAAGAACTCCAATGCCGCCTATAAAAAACAAGCTTGCAAAAATCCATAACAGGATTTTTCTTCCTGTTGAAAACTCCTCCTCTGATAAATTATAGTAAATGCTTTCCATAATTCTAATGGATTAGGTGATACAGGTTCTTATCCTTAATTGATTCAGGATCAATATTAAATACTGCTGTTATACATTCAGCATCTCTGAGGGTTGAAATAATCTG
>CAZLCF010000224.1:0-5282 GCA_964557905.1 uncultured Rikenellaceae bacterium
ACTTTGCAGCAAAACTGATATTATCAAATGATACCTGGAATATAAATGAGATTTCATGGAGATCAGGTTTTTCCGACGCTAAATACTTCAGCAAGTGTTTTTCTCATGAATTCGGAATAAATCCCAGTCAGTTTTCCAAAGATTATCTGAAGACTAAAAACATAACTCTCAATAAATAAGCGGGAGCAAGCACGGTCACTCTTTTTTCTTAATCTAACACTTTTATTCCAGCCTTCAAGATAGAGGCATTCAGCATAAAATGTAGCTTCCCCGCTGCAGTGCTTAACCTGACCAGAAATTGTAGCGTGCAGAAAAAAAAATAAAATCAGTCTCTTAAATATCAGGAAATTAAAAAATTCTTATTAAACCTTAAAATATGTAATAACTATCTAATCTTCAGACAACATGCTGAAAAACCTCATAAGACACAGTTTAAGGTCATTTAAAATACGGCGGTCATATGCCCTTATCAATATAACAGGCCTTTCTATAGGGATCGCCTGCAGTCTTCTCATTGCACTCTATATACTTCACGAATCAACCTTTGACAGATTCAATGTTAAAAGCGACAGGATTTACAATGTAGTCACGGATTTCATGATAGACGGTCAGGAGTTGTTCACTGAGACTTCAACATCATTCCCACTAGGTCCGGCAATGCTCAGAGAATTCCCGGAGGTGGAAGATTTTCTCATAATGAAACGAATGTACGGAGCTAATACACTGACATATGATGATCAGTCCTATTCTGAGGAAAATATCATTGAAGCTGATTTCTCATTCTTTAATTTTTTCACAATTCCTGTACTGACGGGTGATCCGGAAAACCTTCTTAATGCCCCCGGGAAAATCGTTCTTTCCGCTTCAGTTGCAGAAAAGATATTTGGCAACCAGAACCCGGTTGATAAGATCCTTAAAATAGGCAAGGATACTTCAGCATATGTTGTTACAGGTGTGATGGAGGATATTCCCGATAACTCACACTTCAAGGCTGGTGTACTTGTATCCATGCTGTCTGATGCCCAGACCTATGATCAGAATTGGGGAACCAATAACTTAAACACCTATGTGCTGCTTAAACCAAATGCTGATAATAAGAGTGTCGATGAAAAACTGAAGCCGCTTGTGGTTTTTTAGTTTACAATCTCGATTTTCCTCATTATAGGTACCCTTATCATGTACAGGCAAATTATTTACATGCTTAAAAAGGATCCCGGATTTAACAATGCCCAGCAGCTGCTTGTGCTTGAGAAAGAGGGAGCACTGGGAACCAATGCCGGAGCATTTAAGGAAACAATTGCTACGATACCAGGGGTCCATAATGTGACAAGCTCCTCATCTGTACCCGGGACAATGACAATAATAACGGGTACGCACTGGAAGGGAAAAAAGATGAGACAATACTTATTTGGACAAACTTCGTGGATTATAATTTCCTGCAAACATACGACATGGAACTTTAGTCGGGAAGATTCTTCAATAAAGAGTATCCTGCTGATGCACAGGCTTGTCTCGTTAATGAATCTGCTATAAAAAAGTTCAATATAGATCCTGAAAAAATGAGAATAATGGGGTATCGGGAGACTGGCGAAATGGATTATTCCCCAATTATAGGAGTTGTAAAGGATTTTATTTTCGAATCGCAGAAGAATCAGATAGCTCCTTTTATATTCAGGCTGAAACCTGAGAATGAAAGGTACAGATATATTACAGTGAAAATTTCGCCTCAGAATTACAGGGAGACAATAGGAAAAATCGACGCCACATGGGAGTAAGGAAAGCTATGGGTTCTTCGGTCCAGGGCATCTGCTTCCGAATATCCAGGGAGATAATAATCCTTGTTGCAATCTCGGCACTTCTTTCATCTCCTGTGATTTATTATGTTTCCGGGAAATGGCTGGAGAACTTTTATTACAGGATAAGCCCTGGCATCTTTACATTTTTGGGAGGTCTGATCATTGTAATGTTGATAGCACTCCTGACGATCAGCTACCGTACTTTCAAAGCAGCAAGTGCAAATCCTGCACTATCACTACGATACGAATAGCTGAACGAGCCTGCAACAAAATGTACATTCATATTCCAGGAAAATGAGTGGTAAAGATCATTGGCTTTTTCTTATAAAGGACATAACAAAGTCATTAAACTGATTGCAACTTTTGTCCGTTCGGGGTACCACTTCAATAAGAAACCCTCTGAATATCAGTACTTTCAGAGGGTTTAATTTATACGGGGTAAGAATTAAGGGTTAGTATATCTCTTTATCAAAGAAAATCCTGGTTAATGGTGAATCACCACCAATTTTAGTAGAAGCAGCCTGGTAATTATCAGCATTTAAGGTCTGTTCGGAAACAGGATAAAACAAACGAACAGGCACTTTGTTAATTTCTTGTAGATAGCCAACCGGAGCATATAGCCTTGGATAATCCAATCTCCTGTAAGAATTCCAGAGAGCATTTCCACGAAGCCAATAGGCTAACCATGCCTGGGTACCGATTTTCTGTTTCCAGTCGCTGAAAGCAGTAGCGTATGCTACCGAAGGTTGAGCTAAATATGCATCAGCTTGGGCAGTAGTTCCACCCCAGTAAACGATCGATGATTTAACTGCGTTGATATAATGTGCTTCAGCAGTTCCACCTACGGAAAAACCTCTTTCAACAGCTTCGGCTAACAGGAATTCAGCTTCAGTGTAATCCATGATTATCCATGGTCTATCCGCCGTCAGGTGTATCGGGTTCACATGGGAGAATGACGGATATCCATTTGCTCTACCTTGTGCTCCACCTAAATATACAGGAGGATCACTATCAACAACAGGGATGGCATAAAATTCAAGACGGGGATCAGTAACCGTAACACTTAAAATACTATGTTCAGGAGTAGGAGTAGTTGGCTGCATGGCATCAATTATATTGGAAGTTACAACATAGTCATCACGGCCGGATGCCACAAAATCAACATACTGCTGATTTTGGTTGGGACTTGCTGACAGATAGTTCATCGTCATAACATCACCTTCAGCGAAAACGTTTGGAGCGGCAGTTTCAACAACGGTTTTTGAATAACCGGCATCTACATCATAAAGCATTAAACCCATCCTGAGCTTTAAAGTGTTTGCAAATTTATACCACTCCGCAGTTCCTGCTGCTGTACCCCCGAAGATATTATCATACCCTGAAGGCATACCAGCTTCAGTAAGAGTCAACTTCTCCATTGCTGTGTTCAAACGGCTGATCAGGTCTTTATAAACGGTCAAGCCATCATCGTAGACAGGGGATGGAAAATTATAATCGAGCGCTTGCGAATACGGCATATCTCCAAAATTTTCAATGACATAACTCCAGGCAAATACTGCCATTATTTCGACGATAGCCAATTGATTATCACGTTGAGCTTGCGAAATACCGGCGAGAGGTTGAGTTTGCAATACCCTGGCAGCTTCTTTATAATTCAAAAGGACAAGTCTGTACATTGTATTCGAAGTAGCAACGGGTACTCCACGGGTAGTCATGTCGTACCTGCTCTCATCCGGATAGGTAGTACAGGCAAAATGTTGCATCCACATCAACGAAAGATTTGTGTTTACATTTTCTGTGGACATCTGATTCATTAATTGCAGGGTCGCTCCATTATATAGCGATTCCCCCGACACCTCAGCAAAATCCTTTACGTTTATATTTAAATCTTCCAATTTACTGCAAGCAGAAAACACCAGGAAAACCGAAATAATTATCAATAATTTTTTCATAGTTTTTTCGATTAAAAGTTAAGTTTTAAATTGAAACTAAAATCACGGGTGGTGGGAAGTGATCCTGTTGAGTAACCTTGAATATTACCAGCTGTCATTCCTGATTCAGGATCGGCATACGGTAAACTCTTGTGTAAAATCCAAAGGTTCGAACCAATCGCACTTAGTGATACCCCTTTGATAAAAGTCTTATTTAACAATTTGGAAGGAAGGTTATACGTAAAGATAACTTCTCTCAATTTAACAAAGCCGGCATCATATATAAAGGCTCTATGGGGTAGAAGACCTATTCCAAAAGCATCGCAATTAGTAGCATCAACGCGGGTTTTATTAGGTGTGCTTAATCCATCTACATCAACATTTACACCTTCAATAATGTACCCACCGCTATTAGCGCCATAACCTGCGGTTGCATCGCCAACAAGCGGATCCCTTACAGGATTACCTAAATCATTGGTAAAAGCAGTCTCAGGATACAATCCGCTAGACAAGCCATAATACATATCGAGTGACCAGATATCGCCGCCTTTTTGCATATCAATGAGGAAGTTAAGCGATAAATTTTTAAAGCTAAATGAGTTATTAATACCAGCGGTATAATCGGGGGTAAAGTTTCCGATAGGAATGGCGGCCGAAGTAGTTATAACTGGCTTACCAGTAGCTGCATTGATAATAATGTTCCCATTAGCATCATAGGTATAATCCTTACCCCTGATTTCGCCGTATGGCTTTCCAACTTCTGCATTCACAGTAAGGCCACCTTGCAAATTAGTTGAATTCAAGCGAAGATTCGTAATTCCGGGATATAAGGAAATTACTTTGTTCTTATTCTTAGCCCAGTTTATAGTGATATCCCAACTGAATGATCCTCTTTGAACCGGATTGGCAATTAATGTAACTTCAATCCCTTTATTTTCAATTTCTCCGGCATTAATCATTATACTTGAAAAGCCGGTAGTCTGGCTGACAGTAAGAGGTATGATTTGATCCAGTGAATTGGTCTTATAAAGGGCCAAGTCGAAACCGAGACGACTATTAAAGAATGACATTTCGAGGCCAGCTTCAAGGCTATTGGTACGTTCATTTTTCAGGTTCGGGTTCCTTTTTGAAGGAGCAAGTTGATTATTGGCACCATTCATCGCGCTGTTAGCCGTGTAAACATCAAAAAGTTGACCAAATCCTGCAAGATTGCCTACCTGAGCATAATTTAAACGAAGTTTACCCAAGGACATCCAATCCGCGTTAACAACATTGGAAAAAAGAAATGCTCCAGTTACTGAAGGATACCGATATTTATTATTATCTACAGGTAAGGTAGAAGCATAATCCTGACGGAAAGTTCCGTCTAAGAACAAGAAATCCTTATACCCTAATGATACGCTGACATACTCGCTCCTAACGCCTACTTTCTGATTAACTTCTAAAGGCAAAGGTAATGCACTTACAGTGTTTTGTAAGGAATAGACTCCGGGAATAATTAACCCACCATTGGTAGCGTTAGAGAAGTATGTATTATTAGTTCTCCGTTCATTAA
>CAZLCF010000225.1:0-5251 GCA_964557905.1 uncultured Rikenellaceae bacterium
AATTCCATAATGGAATTATCATACCCGGATTTGTAAACTGCCATTGCCATCTTGAGCTTTCGCATCTGAAAGGAGCCATTGCTGAGAAAAAAGGTCTTGGTGAATTTTTAATGCAGTTGCAAAACATCAGGAATGATGATCCGGATGTTATTCTATCATCTGCAATTTCTGCTGATAATGAACTTTACAGTGAAGGGATTGAACTCTGTGCCGATATTTGTAACACTCCGGTAACATTCAGCGTTAAAAGAAAAAGCCGGATCCGTTATCTGAATCTGCTTGAGGTTTTCGGATCAGATCCCGAAAAGGCAGGCAGCAGAATGGATGAAATCATCAGATTATCAGAGGATGCTGCTAAATCAGGTTTAGTTTCTTTCATCGTACCTCACACTGTTTATTCCGTATCTCTGCCTCTTTTCAGGCTGATAAAGGAAAAAACCAATGACAACAGAATAACATCAATTCATTTCATGGAAGCTGAGGGAGAGAGCTCCTTTATTGCGGATCATTCGGGTCCTCTGAGAGAATTGTTTGAAAAAGCAGGAATGCTGACCGGCGAGCTTAAGACACCCGAGAGCATCACTTCTGCAATACTGGATGAGGTTACTTCATCCGGCACACTTATCCTTGTCCACAATACCTGCGCCGACAGGGAAACAGTAAAAGAGATCCTTAAAAGAAAGAATACATTCTGGTGTCTGTGCCCCAATGCAAACCTGTATATCGAAAATAAAATCCCTCCGGTTGATATGCTTATCTCTGAAGGCTGTAATATAGTAATCGGGACCGACAGCCTTGCTTCAAACCACAAGCTGAGCATTCTCTCCGAGCTTAAGATCCTTCAAAACCATTTCCCTTCTGTCAGCCTTGAGGAACTGGTACGCTGGGCAACAATAAACGGGGCAAAGGCTCTTGGAGAAGAGCAGAATTACGGGAAAATCGAGCCGGGGAAAAAACCGGGTCTTCTTTTATTACAGGATGTTGATCTTATTAATATGAAACTCTTACCTGAGTCTTATGTAACAAGGCTGATATAAAATATGCTAATTTTGAAACGGCATAGTTTAATGAATGGCTACTTTTCTTTTTGATAAAATAATATTCGGTCCGGTTAGAAGCAGGAGACTTGGCATTTCCCTCGGGATCAACCTTCTTCCAGCAAACAGGAAAATATGCAATTTCAACTGCATTTACTGCGAATGCGGCTGGACACAAAATTCTGATCCCTCAGGTAAGGATCTTCCTTCAAGAAAGGAAGTATACGAAGCTCTTGAAAAAAAGCTCTCCTCAATGAAAGATAAGCAGCAAGCCGCTGATGTGATCACCTATGCCGGCAACGGAGAACCTACACTTCATCCCGAATTCCCCGGAATAATTGACGACAGTATAAGACTGAGAAACAAATACTTCCCTAATGCCAGGATTGCTGTGCTGTCAAACTCGACAGCCATTTCAAAGCCGCATATCAAAAAGGCTCTCTTAAAGGTTGATCAGAATATTCTGAAACTGGATTCAGCTTTCGAACTTACCGTTAAAATTCATAACCAGCCAAGAGTAAATGTAAAGGTCAATGAGCTGATCAGGGATCTTAAGGGATTTAAAGGACAGCTGATAGTGCAGACACTTTTTCTTCGCGGGACATTCAAAGGCAGGACGATTGACAACACGACAAAGAAAGAGATCGATGCCTGGTTGCAGGCGATAAAAGAAATAAAGCCGGCGGAAGTAATGATATACACAATTTCAAGGGATACGCCTGAAGACGGGCAGCTGTCAAAAGTTCCTCTGGCGGAGCTTAAGCATATCGCTTCCCTTGTTAATGACCTCGGCATTAAAACACAGGTTTCGGGCTGATATTGAAACAAACCCATAATATACTGATCTGTCCTCTTGAATGGGGACTGGGGCATGCCGGGCGTATGATCCCTCTGGCAGAAAAGCTCCGGGAGATGAACAACAACATCTTTATCGGGGCCGGTGGAGAACACTTGTCATTTTTCAGGAAAGAATTACCCGGACTAACGTATATTGATTTTCCGGGGTTTAAACCAGGCTATTCACGGTTTTTGCCTCAGTATCTGAAGCTTCTGCTTAGTACTCCGGTTCTTCTTTATCATATTTTACATGAACACCGGAGGCTGAAGGAAATAATCAGAGAGCATGATATTGATATAGTGATCAGCGACAACCGCTTCGGCCTCTGGAACCGTAATATCACCTCGGTTTATGTAACTCATATGCCATTGATTCCATTTCCGGCAGCATTCTCCTTCCTCGAATTCATAGGTATCCTTCTTCACCGGGCAGTCATTAAGAGATATTCATTCTGCTTTATCCCTGATCTTCCGGGTGAACTTAATGTTTCAGGAAGATTATCCCATGGTATCAAACTTCCAGGGAATGTAAGATATATAGGACTGTTATCGAGGTTTTCTAGCATAAAAACAACAGTTTCTGATAATCCGGTGACTGTCAGTCACAATACCGTTATCTTATCAGGACCGGAACCCCAGAAAGGGATCCTGAAACAAAAACTGACTGATATTTTAAAGGATAAAGAACCACTTACAGTTTTTCTTGGCGGAAAGCCTGTCAGCTCCGAAGGGATGTCCAGATCCGGTAATATAATCTGGTTTGATCATCTTCATTCTTCTGCAATGAAAGAAGTGATAACAACCAGTGATTCCATTATTACCAGGTCGGGATACACTGTAATAATGGAACTTATTAGTCTTGGATGCAGCGCCCTGCTGATACCAACACCAGGACAGACGGAACAGGAATACCTTGCCCGCAGCCTTGCTGAAAAGGGATGGTTTGCAGCCATTTCGCAAAAGAAATTAAAAAGAGAAATACATCTTGCTTCTGTAAGATCAGGATGGACAGATGAATTGACCGGACAAAGCAAATTACTGCTTGATAAAGCGGTGGAAGAGCTTTTAATAAAGAAGCAAAAAGAGACCTGAACAGAGGAATCCAAGCGAAAAACCTGACCATACTTCCTTAGGGCTGTGTGAATTAAGCCATAATCTTGATGTCAGTACAAGTCCCGCTGACAATATAACTGGTATCAGGAACCAATGAAGGGGAGCTTGCATTTTTATGGAAAGTATAACAACAAGGGCTATCAGGGCTCCTGATCCGGCAGAATGAATTGAAATTTTCCACCAGAAATTTATTATGGTAACTGCAATTGACAGAAATGCAACAGTAAGTATAAAAGATTTTATAAACGCAGGAATATGATAACGGAATGTAATAAAGACTGTGACGGAATAAAAAAATGAAGTGGTTATGAGCGGTATTATTCTTTCTCTCCTGTTATCAACGGTCCATGATGTTATAATATTTCTCAGTTTAAAGTAAGGGATGAAAGAAAATGGCAATAATACATTATTGACCAGGATTATGATTAGCAGTATCCTCTTGACTGCAGAAGGAAGATAACCAATAAGTGTCGGGGCGGAGAATATTATTAAAAGGCCGTAGAGCGATATAAGCAAAGGATGGAAAACTGCTGAAATTGTTTTTGCCAGGACATCGCCGGCATGTTGTATTTTCCCGGACATCATCAGATCTCCTTTCGTAATCTGGCAACCGGGATATTAAGCTGCTCCCGGTATTTGGCAACTGTCCTGCGTGCTATCTGGTATCCTTTCTCCTGAAGGATCTCGGTAAGCCTTTCGTCTGTAAGGGGATGTCGTTTCTCTTCATTGTCAATGCAATCCTGGAGGATCCTTTTTATCTCCCTTGTTGAAACCTCTTCACCACTGTCGGTCTGTAATCCTTCTGAAAAGAAGAATTTCAGCGGGTAGATCCCGAAATGAGTCTGAATGTATTTGCTGTTTGCAACTCTTGAGACCGTTGAAATATCAAGCCCTGTCATCTCGGCAACATCTTTCAGGATCATTGGTTTCAATTTTGTCTCATCACCATCAATAAAATACTCCTGTTGATATTCAAGTAAGGCATTCATTGTAAGAAGAAGCGTATTCTGCCTTTGTTTTATGGCGTCAATGAACCATTTTGCAGAGTCAATTTTCTGTTTAACAAAAAGAATTGCTTCTTTCATTTCCTTTTTATTGCCCTTATTCCTGGTGTATGCCTGCAGCATTTCACTGTATGCCGCGCTGAGCCTCAGTTCCGGGAGATTACGTGAGTTAAGGTGAAGGTCAAAACCATCTTCGGAATGTTCAAGGATGAAGTCAGGAATTATCGGCTGTGCAGTCTTGGTGAAAGTATCACTGAAAAGACCTCCCGGTTTGGGATTCAGTTTAAGAACCTCTTCGATTGCTGATTTAAGGTCACCCTCGCTGATACCGAGCCTTGTCATAATTTTATCATAGTGTCTCTTGGAGAATTCTTCAAAGTGCTGATCTAAAATTGAATATGCAAGACTCACAGCCGGCTCTGACATATCCTTTTTTTCAAGCTGGAGCATCAGGCATTCCCTGAGTGTTCTCGCACCTACACCCGCAGGTTCAAGATCCTGTACTATTTTAAGAACTTCCTCAAGCTCCTGCTCTGTTGTTTGTACGTTTTGCAGGAACGCCATATCGTCAACAATATTTGAAGGTTCTCTTCTGAGATAACCATCCTCATCAATGTTCCCAATGATATATTCTCCGAGGATCTTTTGCTTATCAGTAATATCCCTTAATCCAAGCTGAGCTTCAAGATGTTCATGAAATGATGAACCTGCCGAAAAAGGGATCTCAGCCTTCTTGTCATCGTCTTTGCTGTAGTTGTTTGCCTGGAGCCTGTAATCAGGGATCTCATCATCCTGAATATAATCATCGAGCGTAAATTCATCCTGATCTTTGTCCTCCTCTTCAAAAAGATCATTATCAGCCTCTTCAGCAGGCACCTCTTCATCTTCAGGTCCTTCTTCAAGGGCAGGATTTTCTTCGAGCTCTTTCTTTATCCGTTGTTCTATCTGCAAAGTAGGGATCTCCAGCAGTTTGATCATCTGGATCTGCTGCGGGGAAAGCTTTTGTAGCAATTTCTGCTGTAACTTCTGCTGTAGCATCCTCTTTAGCTGACAACTATTTTACGGAAAAACAATATTAAAATTCTGCGTTCCTGGGTGTTCTGGGGAAAGGAATAACATCACGAATGTTGGCTATCCCGGTCACAAACTGGATCATTCTCTCAAATCCCAGTCCGAATCCGCTGTGTGGCGCGGTCCCGAATTTTCTTGTTTCAAGGTACCACCAGAGATCTTTTTCCGGCAGTTTCAGTTCCCTGATGC
>CAZLCF010000226.1:0-5220 GCA_964557905.1 uncultured Rikenellaceae bacterium
GGACCAAGCCTGTGGTTGACTGAGACAAATACAGCATCGCCAAACCTGCAGAAATTTTCACCATTGTAACCATCCTGTTCAATTCCATTGCCATTAACAAATCCTCCTCCATGGAGCCAGACCATTACAGGTCTTTTCTTTCCATCTTTTATAGCTGGTGTAAATACATTCAGTCGAAGGCAATCCTCACTCACATCGTCATAATTCCAGTGATCGGCAAATGACTGATAGACATTTGCATATCTTTTCTCCATATTCTGGGGGGCAGAATTGCCCCACCACACTGCAGGAAAAACATCGGTCCATGGTTTGGGTTTTTGCGGTGGCATAAACCTGTTGGCTCCTGAAGTATCTGCACCATAAGGGATCCCGAGAAAATAATTGATACCTCTCAGGATATAACATTTCACTTTCCCGTACTCTGTATCGGCAAGAGCTATATTATCATCGATGAATAGTACCTGACCATCGTCTTCTTCTTTTTTTGCACCAGGGGAGGTGCATGATGAAGATGCTATGGTTGCTGCTCCGATCGTGAGTCCGGTTGCCCCGACTCCCATCGTCTTGATGAAATTACGTCTGTTTGACTTCATAGGTTTAGTGTTAGATATTGATATAGTTTTTCGTTATTCCTTAACAGTTATCACTCCGGTTCCCTTCATTGCTGCTGCAGCTTCAGCTGGAAGTTTCCAATTATTGTCAAAGATTCCCTGGGTGATGATATTATCAGATGTCTCTTTGAAGAGTACAAAATCTTTGTCTTTTTTCAGTACTTCAACCTTCGAACCCATGAAAGAAAATCCTCCCTGGGCTCCAGTCTGCTTGGCAGGAGTCCACCACGGAAGTCCTGAATTAACAACAACATAATGGTTATTGAGCGGGAAAATATAGACCAGTCCGTAATCCTTTGCATCAGCATTTAGATGGATTGGTAGCTTGTCGGCAAATTTCTCTATAATTGCATTGGTCTCCTTCGTTCCGAAGAGCACCAGGTTTGAAGTTTCATAATCGCTCTGTCTTACATCTTTATCTGATATTAAACGAGGAAATACCATTATCCTCCCTCCCATGCCTGTCCAGTCGGTGAGTGAGGCAAACTCTGCGCGTCTTGCAGCTAGCTCCTCCTGTGAAGGATTGTCTTTAGTGCCATAGACATATACATGATTGCTGCTGACAGCAGCGTACATCGGACCTTCAGCACCAGCCTGCTTTGAAGTCAGATTTGGAGCAAATTTCTTATTGCTCCACGCCCCGTTCACTTTCATAAATGAAACTGCATCTGATGTCTTGAAGGAAAATGATTTTCCGTCAACTTTTGCTGTTGCTTTCTGTGCAGGATTGAACACTGAATGTCCTGCAAGGCTGAGTGTAAATGCATCCAGATTGCTTGTGGTTATTTCGATATTATTAGTACCCGTGAACTTTGCATCAATTGTTGCAAGGGTGCCCGGTGTCAGGTTATCAAACTTGACCCAGTAGGCTTTATTGTATTTAAACCACTTTGTGCTGAATTTCACCTGCTGCGGATACAAATCCCTGGTGAACTGAGAGAACCATTCAAAGATAAAACCGTCTTTATAAGCATATTCCCAGCTGTTGTGTCCGATACCAGGGTATTCAATATAGCTGAACCTTGGTGTGACAGCCTCAAATTTTGCCTTCCATTCCTGTGCTGTTTTATAGAGGAAGTCTTTATCTCCAATAAAAAGATGTACCGGAAGGTTGCAGGCATTTCCTGCCAGATCGGATGAACCGTCAGGCGGCGCAGGACAGCAGGGGGCAATTGCTGCCCACACATCAGGACGTGTAAGGCCGAGCCAGATAGTTCCGCCTCCTCCCATTGACAAACCTGTCAGATATATCCTGTCTTCATCGATTGAAAAACGGCTTTTTATATCATCAAGCATTTCATAAACATCCTGTTCAGGTATGCCCTGATAGCCTGCAGTACCACGGGCAAGAGGTGCTGCAACAATATAATTGACATCTTTCAAAGGAGGGAAATATCTTGTCGATTCCATGTCGGTTTCCACAGGGACATTCCCGGGCTTGATAAAATCTGTGCCCTGAATATTCCCCTGCCCAAAAGCACGTCTCAGACCAAGCCGGTGATTCGACCATGCTCCATGCAGAAATACCACGAGAGGGTATTTTTTTGACTCATCAAAGTTTTTTGGAATATAAACTGCATAAGGCTGGTCAGTTTCATCAACCTTCGAGAAGAAAGAAAGGTTCTGTGGACCAGGTTTGAGTCTCTGGGCACTGGCATTACCTGGAATGATTGTAAGAATAGTAAGTACCAATAAAACCTGGCAAAAAACAAATGTTATCTTTTTCATTTACTGCAGCCATAATCAGGTATATACTTAAAGTTAGGAGATATTTAAAGGAATAACAATTTTATTTTGTCCTAGAACCTCCAGGGACTAGAAGGTGTTCCGGCATCTGATGCCTTTGGCATCTGGTTAAAAGGCATTTCATTACCGGAATGAACATCGAAAAGCCGCTTGTGAGTAATCTTAGCCGCTTCCACCAGTTCTTTATATGGTCTGTCATTGACATCCACCAGGCCAATATTATAGTTCTCTCCATCGAACCTTCCCAGGACCGGCTCATCTCTCCACTGGAACCAGTAAGCGCCAAGGAAACAATCCAGTGATGCAGCCTGCTCAACATAATACCTGTATGCGATTCCGCGTTCAGTCTGGTCCTTCGCCTGAACCAATCCCGCTCCAAGTCCATTGGCAGGAACACCTATATGGAATTCTCCGATCAGAACCGGTCGCCCTGTATAACGATAAGTCCTTTCAAGCTGCCACATTGGTTCGTACTCATAGACATTTATGCTGCATACATCAAAAATACGGGCTGTGCGCAACAATTCATCAGACACGGATCCGCCGAAACGTATCCCTAAGTTAAGGTGATTAGGGTCATATTTTATTACAGCTGTACAGATAAGATCAAGGTATTTTTCAAAAGCCGTGACAATAAATTCCTTGCGCCGTTGTGGTGTATCTCCCTGGGCCAGAAACTCTTTAAGTCTGGCTTTAGTTGCAGTTTCCGGTCCGTCAAGGATCATGTCAGCCACTTCACTCTCACGGCCGTCAAAGGCAGGTTCATTGCCGACGAAATAGCCAAGCAAAAGAGGATCGTCTTTATGCGCTGAACATTGAGTATTTGCTGACTTATCAATGGCACGGGCAAATTCTTCGGAATAAACATCCGGCAATCCCAGGAAACTGGTTCCCTCAGTTCTCTGCCACCTCAGCATAACCGTGTATGGCATGCCCTGGCCACCTGTAGTCATCCCCCATAACTTCAGACGCGGGGTTACGCGATCGATAACTGGTTTAGACGAAGCTGAAGCACCCTGCGTCGTGCTTCTCTGGCTTCCCGGACGTACTCCGAAACCGGCACCTGCGCCATTGGATCCCATAGAGAGAAACAGGTGCCCGTGCGGATCGACGAACCACCATTTACCTAAGATTTGTTCGATATGGAAGAAACCTGTCGCTTTCACACTCGTATTTTTATAACCGCTGAATTCACAGTAGTTAAAATCAGTAGGACTTCCAAATGTTTTTTCTTCATCAGCAAGCTCCCGGGCCAGCTGCTCCTTACTTTTGATTTTCCCCTGCCACTCCGTATGAGCCCACTGATTGAATTCGTCCAGAACCGGCAGCTTTTCAAGGAATTCCGATCCTTCATCCTGCTTTGAAAGATGAAGTGCCCGTATCTCAATAACTGGTTTGTTGACTGGATAAACCATTGCAAAGCCAATGGATTCAACCGCTGTTATATCTCCGAACGGCCCCCAAGTTGAAAACCAGAAAGAATTGGTCCGGCGGTTATTTGCCGAAGCCAGGTCATTGCCTGATTTATCCATTCCGACAAAGTACTGAAGAGGCAATGAGGCTCTTAACCAAACATTCTGTCCGAATGGCTGCAACATTACCCTGACAGGTGTACCATTTGACCGGTAGAGCCAGATACTAAACCTTTGAGGGGAGGTGGTTCTCAATTCCATTACCAGGTGAGAATATCCGGACCAGTCTGATGGAAATGATGGATCCAGATCCCTGATATTAATCTTATATTCACATAGAGTACCATCAAAAGTAAGCTTCCTGACCTCCTGTGTATATGCCACTAAAGGAAATGATATCACAATAAGAAAGAGGATCAGCAAATTCCGCAAAACGATATTCAAGTGTTTTTTCATTTATTCGCTTTCTGAATCATCTGGTTAAATAATGTCAATTGATCCTTCATTGCTGTAACCATGTCAACCGGTTCGGTACGTCCTTCAAGGAGGATCCACCCGCTATAGCTGATGGCCGTCAGCAGGCTGAAAAGCTCCTGGTAAGGGTAAGTACCCTCATTGAGCTCACGGATATGAACCGTGTCACCAAACCACTTCTTAACCATGTTAAAGTTTTCTTCCAGACCGGGAGGCAGCAGATCCTGGTCATTGCAGTTCCAGCACATTTTCACATTGTCTTCTGTAACCTGGTCAAATATGGCTTTCATATTCGGAAGCTCCTGGGTAATATCTCCATGAACCTCCACTCTTAAAAGCTGATCGTAATCCCGGGCAAATATTCCTATTTCATTCAGCGAGGCAGCGATCTGTGCAATGGTCTCCTCCCGAGGTACTTCGGGAGGCATATAATTTGGCTTGACCTTAATGCCTGATGCTCCGATGTCCCTGCATAGTTTTATATACTCTTTCGTTTGTTCAATATTACTGCGAAGCACCTTTGGATCAGGACTGTGAAACTCAAAATTCGAGCCATAACCTATGCAGATCACTGAACTGTCAGCAAATCTTTTCTTGACCTCAGCACGCTGAGCTGCTGTCAGGTTTATTTCAACCTTATGTGCATGTTCAGTTCTCAGTTCAACACCCATGTAACCTGCTTTTTCACAGTTAGTTATTAATGTCGGCAGATCCCAGTCCCTGCCCCACTGGTAGGTGACTAATCCGAATTTCATGGTTGAGGGAACAGTTTTTACCAGCTCCGGGAAATCCTTAAAAAATGCCAGAGCCGCTCCGGCTCCGAGGCTAGTATGGATAAATTGACGACGGGATAATTTGATTTTCATAATTTATGTTTCTGATGCAGATTCTTAGTTGTTATATGGTTTGTTAATTTAATAATAAGGCATCGGGCGACAGGCAACAGGCGACAGGGAGAACCTGATGCCCGACGCCTG
>CAZLCF010000227.1:0-5155 GCA_964557905.1 uncultured Rikenellaceae bacterium
AATCCAGTCAGAACCAATAATGTAACTACAATAAAACTTACTCGAAATAAATTTGATTTTTTCATGGCTATTGCTGATAGTTAATTTTGTACCTGTTAACCTGGATGCCCTTCAAAAGGGCCAATGCAGGGTACAGGGATAGATAGGTTTGTTTATTTAATGCTTTTTTATGGTTTACCAGTCCGGATTCGACCAGGAATTATCAAAAAATAATCTTTTAAACTGAATTACGAGTGATTGAAATAACTAAGATCAGCTGAATTTAGTTCGAATTTTTTTATAATAAAGTCTGCTGATCCTGAATGGCTCAGTGATTCCCCTGACGCTAATCAAAACCAGGTTTAAAGATTTTTGTTCGGTTTTTTCTATTGCATCAAAATTGATGATTGTAGAACGGTTGATCCGCAGAAAATGATTTTCGGGAAGACGGTTTTCCCATTCCGACATAGTTTTTGAATCGATAAATTCCCTGTCATCACTGGTTCGGATAATAGTATAATCTCCTGCTGCAGTTATGGTGGTTATTGAGCCGATTTTAATGAAATTCAAATAATTTCCACAGAATGCGAGCAACCGGTCACTGTATTTATAGTTCATTACCTGTCCTGATTCTTTTTCTGAGCCTTTTACTTCCAGTCTGGCTATAGCTTCTCCAAGTTTCTTATGAGATACAGGTTTTAACAGGTAATGGATAGCATTTACTTCAAAAGCCCTGATCGCATACTCATCGTAAGCAGTAATAAATATTATCTTACCCTGATAATTGATCTTGTTGAGAAGGTCAAATCCTGTACCGTCCGTAAGCTGAATATCAAGAAAAAGAAGATCCGGATTGAGACTGGTTATCAGGCTTATGGAATCAGCAACCGATTCCGATTCTCCGATAATCTGAATGGCAGGATAATCCGCAAGCATATCCGTAAGAGTGATCCTCGCAAGCCTTTCATCGTCAATTATCAGTGACCTGTAAGTTTTCATTTTTCAAGATCAATTGTTATGGTGACTAAAACCCTCTCCGCACTTTTCTCTATTTTAAAGGTATGACATCCGGGATAAGCAGTTGCAAGCCTGTCAGCCACATTTCTGATACCCACACCGCTATCATCCGATTCGGGTATCCATTTCCCGGTATTTTCAATCTCAAGGTGAAGTTCGTTTTCATTTATAAAAGAACGGATAGACAGACATATGCCTGATGGTGAATTTTTCAAACCATGTTTAATCGCATTTTCAACAAATGGTTGAAGAAGAAAGCATAATACCGGTAGTTTAAGACTTTCCTCTGTATTCTCAAAACTATAAATGAGTCTATTTTCAAATCGTATTTTTTCAAGAAGCAGATATTTCTTTACGATCTCGATTTCTTCTTCCAGCGAAATATATGTCTTATCATTATGTTGAAGTGTGTACCTCAGAAATTCGGAAAACTCGGTTATCATAATTTCAGCGACTATGGCCTCTCTTCTCATTAAAGCCTTAATAGAATTCAGGGTATTAAACAGAAAGTGCGGATTTATTTGATACCTGAGCATTTGAAGCTGTGCTCTTCTTGTATCTGCATCTGCTTGCCCAGCCTTTATTTTTTCTTCAATCATATTAACCCAGAACTTAAGTCCGAAATATAGGATGCTCCAGACCAGAAAGACCCATAGCAGCATATAAATTCTCAGGATAAACTCAGAAAGATTGTGAAAAAATGGAAACTCTATCGAAAAAACCAGGTAACGTACTAAAACACCCAGGTACTGCCAGAGTAAGGCTGCTGCGAATGAACCGGATATAATTAATAAAACCACTGACAGGATACCGGAGTTTTTCCTGAAAAAATGCTCATAATAGACCCTTAATCCAAGAGATATTACGAAGCCAAGCGTTAAGCTTACCAGCCAGGCCAGGAAATTCCTAAGACTGCCGCTTACGTAGCTTAAGTTACTAATCAGGGCATCGGTGATTCCAAATCCGATCCACCCGAAAATCTGGAAAAACCAGAAACCCGGCTTAAAATCACTCTTAATTGAACTAACAGACATAAATCATATAAACAGTTGAACGAATTTACTTAAATCTTACAGCTTCGCCACGTCAGTTACATAAAAACTTGCCAAAAGACTGCGAGTAAATCAAATTCAATGGAAAATTAACAATGGGACAGGAAGCTGGCAAGAAAATTCTGTGAGATGCAAGAAGGGGTTGTGAGAGGTTTTATACAGCGACGGATGGGAAATAAATGTCTTAACGTTATGCTGTCTCAAAAACAAATAATTGATACCCCCATGCTTTGCAGGGTAAACTCCCTGTGTTAAGATAAAAACTATTCTCCAATGATTTTAACCAGCACCCGTTTTCTGCGTTTGCCGTCGAATTCCCCATAGAAGATCTGTTCCCATGGACCAAAATCGAGCTGCCCGTTTGTAACTGCGACAACGACTTCACGGCCCATCAACGTTCTCTTGATATGAGCATCAGCATTGTCCTCAAAGCCATTATGATGGTATTGGCTGTATGGCTTTTCGGGAGCCAGTTTTTCGAGCCACACCTCGAAATCATGGTGCAGACCCGATTCATCATCATTGATGAATACACTGGCTGTTATGTGCATTGCATTTACAAGGCAGAGACCTTCCTTTATACCGCTCTCTGCCAGGCACTTTTCAACTTGTACTGTAATATTTAAAAAAGCCCGCCTTGTGGAGGTTTCAAACCAGAGCTCCTTCTTGTATGATTTCATTGTTTTAAATTGAATTAACTAAGTAATAAGACTTAAAGACTCTTCCTTAAGTCAGTTTCATATCTCTTATTATACCATCGATCCTCTGATCAAGCGCACTGCTTGTCTCTTCGAATTCATCTGCTGATGCAAGTTTTGTATTTACGCTGAAATAAAACTTTATTTTGGGTTCGGTACCTGACGGACGAACAGAGATCTTTGAACCATCTTCAAGAAAGAACTGCAATACATCTGAATTCAGGAGGTCTATCTTTGTCTTCTTCCCTGATATACAATCAGTTGATATAAGGTTTTCGTAATCGTTGATCTTTACTACTTTGCTGTTGTTGATGTTTTTGGGAGGATTCTTCCTGTAAGCAACCATCATTGCTTTTATTTCATCAGCGCCCTCCTTGCCCTTGCGAACGATATTGATCAGCTTCTCTTTATAAAGTCCGTATTCGAGGTAAATGTCAATCAGCATTTCATAGATGGATTTACCCCTGCTCTTTGCCCATGCGGCAGCTTCAGCAACAAGCGCACATGAAGCAACGGCATCTTTATCTCTCACATAATCCCCCGGAAGGAAGCCATAGCTCTCTTCTCCGCCTCCGATATATTTCTCTTTTCCCTCCAGGTTCCTTATCAGCTCAGCAAAGAATTTGAATCCTGTCAGGACATTATAGCATTTGACTTTATGTTTTTCAGCGATCATATCCATGAGATCGGTTGTGACTATCGTCTTGATGATGTATTCATTGCCCCTGTATTTCTTTTTTTCCTTAAACTGCGACAGGATATAATATGTAAGAAGGACCCCGGTCTGATTTCCGTTGAGAAGAATAAACTCTCCATTCTTATTTTTGCATGCAATGCCAAGCCTGTCTGCATCAGGATCTGATGCCATTACAAGGTCAGCACCGGTTTTAACAGCTTTTTCTATTGCAAGCTTCAGGGCGCCGGGTTCCTCAGGATTGGGCGATTTTACTGTCGGGAAATTACCGTCAGGCTGTTCCTGTTCCGGGACACTGATGATATTCTTAAAGCCGAATAATTTCAGAGCCGGCGGCACCAATGTTACACCTGAACCATGAATAGGTGTATAAACTATTCCCATGTCACCGAATTTGCTGATAACTTCGGGATTAAGCCTCATTTTCAAAACCTCCTTCAGAAAAGCATCATCAGTCTCTTTCCCTATTATATGTATTTTTTCTTTTTTGCCGTCAAACCTGATCTCATTCACTGATTTAATTTTGCGCACCTCATCGATGATAGCTACATCGTGAGGGGCTACCACCTGGCCGCCATCGTTCCAGTAAGCTTTGTACCCGTTGTACTCAGGAGGATTATGAGAAGCGGTAATGACCACTCCGCTCTGGCATTTGAAATGACGGATAGCAAATGAGAGTTCCGGTGTAGGCCGGAGTGATTCGAAAAGATAAACATCAAACCCGTTAGCGGAAAAGATATCAGCAGCACTTTCGGCAAATAACCTGCTGTTATTGCGGCAGTCGTGGGCGACAGCCACCCGTATTCCATTATTTCCGCATTGTTTTATAATATAATTTGAAAGCCCCTGCGTTGCCATTCCCAGCGTGTATATGTTCATCCTGTTGGTCCCGGCACCCATGATGCCTCTCAGGCCGCCGGTACCAAACTCAAGATCCTGGTAGAAGGCATCTATAAGCTTGTTTTCGTCTTTTTCAAGCATTTCCCGGACCTCTTTGCGGGTCTCTTCATTGAATTCACTGCCAAGCCATATCTGGGCTTTCTTCCTGATGTCGTCTATTGGTAACATATTGGTAGTGATTATATTAACTGTTTAATGCATTTCTGTAAACTTGTCCTCCAGTGAGGTATTTCCAGGTTATAATTCTCTTTTATCTTGGTCTTATCGAGTACCGAGTAGTATGGCCTTTTAGCAGCTGTTGGATAATCCTTGGACAATATCGGCATGATTTTGCACTGAATCCCAGCCTCTTTAACGACTTCCAGAGCAAGATCATACCAGCTGCATATACCCTCATTTGAATAATGATATACTCCGGCATTGAACGCGATCCGGCTCCTTATGACGCCTGATATTATTTGCAGGATGGCTTCGGCAAGGTCAGCTGCAAAGGTAGGAGTTCCGGTCTGATCGAAAACAACCTTCAGTAAATCCTTCTCTTTAGCTTTATTCAGTATTGTCTTTACAAAATTGGATCCGAATGAGGAGTATAACCATGATGTCCTTATTATCATTGATCCGTGGTGAAGAAGCGCACTTTTTTCTCCTTCGAGTTTAGAGAGCCCGTAAGCACTCAATGGATTGGTTGCAGAACCCTCGTTATACGGAACATTTGAATTACCGTCAAAAACATAATCGGAGGAAATATGAATGAATCTGCATTCTGATCCTCTAAGAGCATCTGCAATATTTCTTACAGCAGTGTTATTGACCAG
>CAZLCF010000228.1:0-5144 GCA_964557905.1 uncultured Rikenellaceae bacterium
ATTCTTACACCCCCCATGAACCGGAACGACTTAAGAGAGTAATAAGTCTGTGAGAAAATAGAGAAGTTATGGTAAACAAGAGGATTAATGCCAAAATTATTTGATAGTGTATCAAGCAGACTGACTTTTTTGCTGAAATGACTGTATTCGCGCTGGCTGAACGGAGCATCAAGAAAGTTAGTCTGGGGCAGATTCCCGGAATACTGGTAAGTGATACCTGACATGACCTCAAGGTTATTTACAGGCATTACTGTAAAAAGCTGTTCAAAAAGTATGTCATTTCCTGCAGCATACCTGTAGACCTTATCGGTATAATCGATGAATGTGACCCCCATGCTGGAGTTGTTATCCATTTTATAAATAAGATTTGAGAAATTCGTTGTGGTGGTAAACTTCGGAGTCCATTCACGGTTGTAGCTGAGAGTGGTTGATCTTATGTTCTCACCCCAGTAATTCTGTGGATTATTATATTTATAAAAGTAAGGAGACTGACTGAGGGAACTATGTGTTCGTCTGTACATATTATTGAACGACAGTGTAATACCCCTGTATTTTATCTGGAAGCCAAGATTGTTGCTGGCAGCTGGCAGGTCTTCAATTGCCGGAAGAG
Organism: uncultured Rikenellaceae bacterium; assembly: GCA_964557905.1. Taxonomy (GTDB): domain Bacteria; phylum Bacteroidota; class Bacteroidia; order Bacteroidales; family VadinHA17; genus LD21. The sequence goes on from CAZLCF010000228.1 coordinate 611, forward strand.
TCAAAGAACCTTCATAATTAAAGGGATAATTATCCTTAATAAAATCTGAAGGATCAATACCCCCCATTCTCAGGACATTCTCTGTTATTTCAAGGGGTTGATAATATGTGCCGCCTATATTATACCTGATGGTGGTTTTCTGCAGATACTGCAGAGGATTATATACGTCTTCATATCTTTTTTTAATGTTCAGATCACTTACTTCACTCAACCCGCCGTAAAAAGTATACTGCATAATGTTTTTATTCTTACCGGTTTTACCGCCGACCATGAAATTGCCGCTGCGGTAATCAAGCTGACCCAGTCCAATATCTCCCATAACGAATGTGCCTTTATCAGCCTCTTTTGTAATGATGTTGATCACACCTGATACAGCATCAGCGCCATAGACTGCTGCCGCCGGACCGTAAATTACCTCGATTCTCTCAGCCTGGCGAACAGGAAGCTGTGCGCCTATAGGCATGCCGGTTACCGCACCTGGCTTAATGGGAAGGCCGTTAATGAGTATCATTGTATAAAGGTTGCCTATAAGACCTCTCAGTTCAAAACTCTCACCAAGTTCGCCGGATCCTGGTTGAGAGACTCTCACTCCTGGCAGGCTTTTTATTATGTCGATCAATGAATTATAATGATTCCGGATTATTTCTTCCCTGGTAACGACATAAATAGTGATAGGTAATTCCCCAATGCGCTTTGAACTGCGGCTGGCAGAAATTACATTCATTTCAGCTGTGTCATCCTTAAAAGCCAGGTCTTCGGCATCCAGCTTTTCAATCTTTCTCTCCCCGGTAACATCTGTTTGCTGTCCTGAAAGGCCAATAAAGGAAAACAAAAAGAATAAGCTTATAATGATTTTAGATTTCATCCCCCAAAAGTTCAGAATAAAATTATTAAAAATAAATTTAACCAGGCAATTTATTATTGCTTACGGATGACAGGCTGGATTTATGGTTTTCAGATGAGCTCTTGTTTTTGAAAAGAAAAACTATAGTGCGCGGCCAAAGGAAAGAGATTCCTCACTTCGTTCGGAATGACAAGTTCTTTGGATGGGTGGCTCTCCAGTTTCACAAGTGTCTGTCATTCTGAGCGGAACGAAGTGAAGCGAAGAATCTTTTAGTCTTTTACTGTTTTTTTCGGATAGTAATGAAAGAAAAACTCAGTCAGTCACTTTTTTTTATTGTTTTATATTATTTTTGTTTCCTCAAATAAATCATAGTGCCCATGAAAACAAATCGTTCAAGAAGAGATTTCCTGAAAGTGTCAGCAGCAGGCGCTTTAGGAGCATTGGTATTCTCACAGTATTCGTGTAAGAATGCAGGCAAAAAAGTTCCCGGCATCGGACTTCAGCTTTATACCATCCGTGATGCTATGGATGCAGATGCACTCGGATCATTGAAAAAGGTTTCCGACGCAGGTTATAAATACCTTGAAACAGCAGGATATACTGTTGCTGATCGTAAATTTTATAATCATGATCCTGCTGAGTTCAGGAAAATGGCAAATGACCTGGGTATGGAGATACTCGGCAGCCACACACAGGTTGAAGGCGTGGGTGTTACATTGGATAATGCCAGAATAATGGCTGAGGACCATGTAAAGCTGGGAGCAAAGTATTGCCTGCAACCGTGGATTGTTGAGGACATGCGCACGTCAATTGCCACCTATCAAAAAATGGCCGCTAACTGGAACCAGATCGGGGCAATTATGAAAGAGTATGGTTTGCAGTTCGGATATCACAACCATAATTTCGAATTTGCCACGGTAGAAGGAAAAGTTCCCTATTTCGATGTAATGCTTGCAGAACTTGATAAAGACCTGGTTACCATGGAAATTGATCTGTTCTGGGCATCAAAGGCTGGACAAAATCCGGTTGAGATTTTCAAAAAGTATCCCGGCAGGTTCCAGCTTTTCCACATGAAGGACATGTACACGAATGAAGCTCCATTTTATGAAGTTATTAAGGACGACATTGCTCCGGTAGGTGAAGGCGTGATAAATTTCAAGGAAATACTGGCAGCCAAGGATATTGCAGGTATGAAGTATATGGTTGTTGAACAGGATCAGAGCAGAGACGGAACGATTTTCGAAGATATCAATAAAAGTATTATCAACCTGACAACAAAAATACTGGTTTAAAATTTCCGGTCGCCGTAAGCAGGTCGCCGGTTGCCGGATTTTACCAGTTTGAATCATACCATGATCTGACATCTGTTGCTGTCATCCCGGCCATCCGGGCAGCTTCAAGACCAAGATCCGCATCTTCAAATACCTCAATATGTGCTGGATCTACCTTCATTAATTCAGCGCATCTGAGAAATGTTTCGGGATGCGGTTTGAAGTTGTACACATCATTGGCGGTAACAATAATATCAAAATATTTTCGCAGACCTGTCAGCTCAAGGGTACGTTCAACAGCTTCCCTGTGGCCGCCTGTTCCCACAGACATTGGTAATTTCCCGTGGTATTTTCTGACAATGTCGACGACAGGATCAATAGGCTTGGCCAGATGCTGGATCTTAAAGTATTCTTCGAGCTTCTCATCCATGATCTGTTCAACTGTGACACTCCCGTTAAGGTTGCATTTTTTTATAATCTCGTTAGCGATGATCCATCCCGGGCTCCCGGTATGCCTGCGGAGAAAGGCCGGATCAATATCCGCCCCGTATTTGATGCATGCTTTTTTCCATCCTTCAAAATGATAGGGCATGGTATCGGCAAGTGTTCCGTCGAGATCAAAGATCAGGCCTTGTACACCGGGTTGAATATCGTATTTCATCCCTGCTTTTAATTAAAGCGTCAAAGGTAAAAAGAAATTGTTAATAAGGTGAAATGTTGAACCAGGCGAATTCAACATTTCAAATTGTATTTCTGTCAGATAAAGCAGACAAAGAACTTTCAACTATATGGCAGAAATTTATTATCTTGTGATTGATCTGGAACGAATGTCAAATAGTTTATTTTGAGTGAGTCATCTTTTCATGTAATGATAATTCATAAAGAATAATTAATATGACCGAAAAGGATAAAACGAGGGACGAGCTTATTAAGGAGCTCAATGATTTGCAGCAAGAATATAATTCACTGAAGGAATTATACGAAAAAGACATCGCCCTGCTCAAACAGGCAGAAAAGACGCTGTCTCATGAAAAGTACCTGATGGAAGTAATTATGAATAACCTTCCGGACCATATCTATTTCAAAGATCGCGAAAGCCGTTTTATAAGAATCAATAAAGATCATGCTCAATCTTTTGGTCTGGGTGATCCTTCACAGGCCGTTGGTAAGACTGATTTTGACTTTTTCACTGAGGAACATGCCCGTCAGGCATATGAAGATGAACAGACAATCATTCATACCGGGCAGCCTTTAAGTAAAGAAGAAAGATTAACATGGCCCGATCGTCCCGATACATGGTCCTCAACGACCAAGTTACCTATGCGCGACAAGGCGGGAAACATCATTGGTACATTCGGTATATCAAGAGATATTACTGGTCGTAAGTTGGCAGAGGAGGCGTTGCGGGAAAGCGAGGAACATTACAGGATCCTGTTTAATGAAGCCCTGGACGGGATCTGTCTGGCAGACGCGGAAGCAGGTCTTATCATTGATTGCAACCAGGCGATGTTGTCTTTAGTAGGCAGAGAGCGGAAGGAACTGATAGGGCAACCGCAAACGATTTTGCATCCGTCAAGTAATAACAAGTCAACCTTCTCTCCTACATTTGAGCAACATCTGACGGATAAAGAGGGTAAGACTCTGGAAACACAAATTATAACTTCTACAGGTATAATCAGGGAAGTGGAAATCAAAGCCAACATCGTCAATATTCATGGCAAGAAGACATTGCAGGGTGTGTTTCGCGACATCACAGAGCGAAAACGGGCTGAAGAAAAGCTGGCTCAGGAACAATATCTGATGCGTACTCTTATGGATAACCTTCCTGACCATATTTATTTCAAAGACCTTGCTAGTCGATTTATCAGGATCAATAAGTCGCTGGCCTACTTCCTCGGTTTAAATAGTTCTGATCAGGCTATTGGAAAGACTGACTTTGATTTTTTTACCGGGGAACATGCACAGCAGGCATATAATGATGAACAGAACATCATCCGGACCGGGAAACTGTTGAGCATTGAAGAAAAGGAGACTCATCACAATCGTCCCGATTCCTGGGTTTCGACGATTAAAATGCCCTTATGCGACAAAGAGGGAAACATCTCCGGTACATTCGGTATATCCAGGGATATTACCGAAAATAAGCTGACAGCAGAAGAAATTAAACTGAAAAACGAACTTCTTCAGACTATTAATGCTGAAAAAGACAAGTTTTTTTCCATCATTGCTCATGACCTGAAAAGCCCGTTAAGTGCCTTTCTTAGAGCCACACAAATATTAGCGGAAGAAATTCAGAATATGACTATGGAAGAGATTAAGGAGATAATTATAAGCATGAAGGAATCTGCAGCCAATATCTACGGGCTGCTTGAGAACCTTCTTGAATGGTCAAGATTGAAACGGGGCATGATGGATTTCA
>CAZLCF010000229.1:0-5096 GCA_964557905.1 uncultured Rikenellaceae bacterium
TGGACTTTATGGACTTTATGGACTTTATAGACTTTATGGACTTTATGGACTTTATGGACTTTATGGACTTTATGGACTTTATGGACTTTTGACTATTTATTCATCAGCTTCACAACCATTTTTTCAAGTCTGGCGATTTTTTCATTCTGCGATTCAATGAGTTTCTGCTGTTCCTTGACAGCCTCTGTCAGCACTGCGGTCATCTCGGCATAGTTTACACCTTTGTAACCATCCACGGGGTTAGTGAAAACCAGTTCAGGCAGTACCTCTTCAACTTCCTGTGCTATGAAGCCGATCTTGTTCTCAGCATTTTCATCTGACAGCCAGTTGAATCGCACACCCCTGAGTGCCAGCACTTTATCAAGTGCATCCGGGATAGCTGATATATTTGTTTTAAGTCTTGCATCTGATGTGGATACTGTCAGAACTCCATCTGTTGAGATATTCAATGGGGCGACATAAGCTCCTGATCCCACGGAGCGGAACTGTGCATTGCCCTGGACATCAAGGATGACATCGGGTACAATAAACGGGCCTATGGTCATCAATCCGGAAGGACTAATACTCAGGTGCTGTTTCCATGATGAACCACCATCATAGTGCAGCAGGGCAAAACTATTGGTTTTTGTGTGGTTAATCTCCCATACCTTCGTTACCGCACCCTCCTGTGACTTCAGCAATATCTGGGAATAATGGTACGTGCCTCCAGTGCCTGTTACTTCCATTACTGCACAATTATTAGGATTATTTACGGATAATTTTGCCCAGTCGGAAGGAGGCCCACCGATCCCCACATTACCATTTAACCGCAGCTGATCCCGTTCAAAATTACCCCATATAAGAGCCATGGTTGAATCCGCTGCATCATTTTGAATATATAGCCTATTCGATCTTGTCTCATTCCTGCCGGCATTTGTTCCAATAAATACATTTTTGATGCCGGTTACGTTAGCATCACCGGCCATTGCGCCTATAAAAACATTTTCGGATCCGGTTAGATTTCTGCCTGTCGCATTGCCTATGAGTATATTAAAACTACCTAAATCGGTTTTCAGATCACCCGCCCAACCTCCTATAATAGTATTTCCATAACCAAGTACACAAGATTCGCCGGCATGTACACCGACAAATACGTTTGCTTCTCCAGTGGTATTGCGAACTCCGCTGCTTGTTCCAACGAAGGTGTTACCAAGAGCTGTTGTGTTTGAACTTCCACTGACATTACCTATAAAGACGTTCTCAAAGCCTGAAGTATTTTTAATACCTGACAAATTCCCGATGAACACATTATTAAAACCTGTAGAATTCACCTCTCCGCTATGAGTCCCTAAGAATACATTGCTGTAACCATCAATATTTGATTTCCCGGCCTGGGAGCCGATAAAAACATTATCACCACCTGTCTTGTTACTGCGCCCGGTAAAATATCCCAGAAAAACATTTCCAACGGATTCTGTATTATCATAGCCTGATTCAAATCCAAGAAAAACATTTGCCCAGCCGGCAGTAGTTGATTTCCCGGCTGAGGATCCGATGAAAACATTATCATTACCTGTCTTGTTACTGCGCCCGGCCAAAGATCCAAGAAATACGTTTCCATAAGACAAAACATTATCATGGCCGGATTCGAATCCGATAAGAACATTGTTGGCTCCGGAATGACTGTTATATCCTGCAGCATTGCCGATAAAAACATTTGAACTGGATGGCTCAGTGGAAAGGCTCTCATTGTAGCCGGAGAAAGCACCTAAAAAAACACTTTTATTGGATTGAGTGATATTGTAACCAGTATTGTCGCCAATGAAAACATTTCCATAGTCATTATCGAAAGTAAAGCCGGCATTAACTCCGATAAAAGCATTTGAGAAACCGGATTTATTATTAAAACCTGACTGGTGTCCTATAAAAACATTATTAATCCCGGTTGTGTTGCTATGTCCGGCATGGAATCCCTGGAATATGTTGCTACTTCCAGTTGTATTTGATCTCCCGGCTTCGGATCCAAGAAATACATTATCATTACCTGTCTGGTTGCTGTGCCCCGAATGATATCCAAGAAAAATATTTCCATAGGATTCAACATTATCATGACCAGCCTGATACCCAAGAAAAACATTCGCCCAGCCTTTGGTAAATGATTCCCCGGCAGATGAACCGATGAAAACATTATCATTACCTGTCTGGTTACTGCGTCCGGCCATAGATCCAAGGAACACATTTCCATATGTTAATACATTTTCATGGCCCGATTCGAAACCAATGAATACATTATTGCCTCCCGAATGACTGTTATAACCTACAGCATTTCCGATATAAACATTTGAATAGCCAGGCTCTACGGAAAGGCTCGAATTATATCCGGAGTAAGCACCAACGAAAACACTATTCAGTGATTTATTGACATAGTAACCGGTATTGTCTCCGATGAAAACATTTCCCCAGTCTTCATCGAACTTATAACCTGCCGCAATTCCGATGAATGTATTGGAATAGCCTGTTTTATTAGTATAACCACACATACCTCCGATAAAAACATTGGCATTACCAGTAGTGGTACTATAACCGCTCATATATCCTATATTTACATTACCCCAGGTATTCAGGCTGTTATATCCGCTTCCCGTACCGATGAACACATTCTGGGTACCGGTTTTTGCAAGCGCCCCGGCAGTGTTGCCAATCATTATATTACTGAAGCCTGTGGTATTTGATCTTCCGGACCGGTTACCGATAAATACATTTTCAAATCCTGAATTATTATAAAGTCCGGTGCCTGTTCCAAGAAAAGTATTATTGAAGCCTGAAAGGTTATAGTATCCTGTTGAATCTCCTACAAATGTGTTGCTTGATCCCTGAGTATTACTATAACCTGAAAAGCTGCCCAGGAATGAATTGAATACACCAGTGGTATTTGACTGACCGGCAAGATAGCCCAGGAATGAATTATAGTTCCCATCCACATTGCTGAACCCGGTTTTATATCCAAGGAAGAGGTTCCCTGATCCTGTATTATTGCTGAAGCCGCTCTGATACCCGATAAAGGCATTGCTTTCACCTGATGTGATGTATTTTCCGCTCTGATAGCCCAGGACAGAGTTGTATTTACCTGATGTTATAGAACTACCTCCCTCATGTCCGATAAAATAGTTTTCAGGTGTAAGCGATGTAAAGTTGGCAACTGAACCTTTGGCAGCTCCAAAGCCTCCTATAGCAAAACCTCCCTTGACTCCTTTGGACGGATTATCATTTACATAAACCCTTGTACTGTCGCGTGTTACACGAAGATACTCCTCATCAGGTGTTTTTGTTGTTCCATAACCGCCAATAGCAAATCCACCCTTGCTTGCTTTGCCGGACTGATCAATATAAATCCTTACCGTATCCGGCTTCACAATAAGATATGGCTGTGATGTTCCCTTATCGGTGCCGAAGCCTCCCACTGAAAAGCCTCCCTTGACTCCCTTGACCCCGTCATCCACATATATTCTTACTCCTTCATTATAAACTGCAAATACAGTCTGCCCGTCTTTGTTTTTCACTTCAAACAGAGATTCATCCTGCGTTGAGGTGGACCCTGTTACCTCCAGTTTATTAAACGGACCATCCAGTTTTTCAGCCACCATGGCATAAGGCACTGACCACAGTTTTGCATGACCCATGACCTTCCATGATCCCTGGTAATACAGCTGTACTTTAAGATAGAGAGGAGTTTTTGTCCAGTCAATATCCGAAAAGTAGTCCGCTGAACCGGATTGTCTTGTTCCTGTCCCGACCACAAGTCCAAAAATTCCGGATGCATTTGTTTTAACAGATGAATGAAGCTCCTCCCAGACAATGACAGGTGTCAGTGTATCAGAGAGAATACCGATTTTCACCTGCATAGTGGTGCTTGCAACAGGAGCTCCGGTGCTGGTGCGTGCAACTGCCTGGTAGTTGAATCCTTGCGGGATCTGAGAAGATAAAAGACAAAAGGAAAAAGATAAAAGTAAGCTGAGGAGGAGTTTTGGTTTCATGGGAATAACGGCTTTATGGCTCAACGGCGCAAGGGCACAACGGCTAATGCTCCGGTAGCCTGTGGTTTAACAATAAATTGTTGAAAATAAATAATTTGAAATTAAAGTTATGATAAAAAGCAAGATAAGGCAAGTTTTTTTGACGAATGGAGATTTTATAAAGATTAGCCTGAGATAAAAAGATTGCTTCTCCCGCCTCTGGCGGGATCGCAATGACAGTAGTAATTATATAGTTACTGAATCAACAATCACTCAATCCTAATAGGGATACTGTCATTGCGAGGAGCGCAGCGACGAAGCAATCTTCCTATTTTACCACAGAGTTACATGGAGTGATCCCCCCTTCGCCCACTCACGCCCTCTCCCCTTCCTTCCTTATTGCCGTTCCATCAGCTCCTCAACCAGCTTCTCCAGCCTGGCTATTTTTTCATTCTGGTATTGGATTTGCTTCTGCTGTTCCTGAATGGCATTTATCAGGGCGACGTTCACTGCATGCATGTTAAAATCAAGGAATCCGTCGTCTCCCCTGCTTACTGCTTCCGGAAATATTTCCTGGATGTCCTGGGCGACAAAACCAATATACTCTTCATCACTGGGCAGGTCTCTTGGATTGTTTTTCTTATAGTTGAACAGGACAGGATTCAATTTAAGAACTGCTTCCAATCCTTTCACATAATCGCCGTGAACATCTTTCAAGCGGATATCGGAGGGGTTGGTCCACTCCCCACCTCCAGTTTTCCCCGCTGTTCCGTTTACTTCAAGAGTATAGCTTGGACTCGTGTCTCCTATACCTACTCTGCTTGCATTGTTAAGGACCATTACTGGAGCTCCAGTCGATCCGGCACCTGCATATATCTCAAGAGTTCCTGTAGAGATACCGAATCCATATAAGCTTGTTCCAGCAGGATTCTGATAGACTGCCAATTTTCTGCCAGTATTGTCACCCAAATCAAGCTTATACTGAGGATTCGCTCCTATGCCCACGTTCGCATTAAACCGCAATAAATTGTTCGCAAAGTCGCCCCAGATAAGAGCCGCAGTTGAATCAGCCCAAGTGTTTTCTATATAAAGTTTATCAGAACG